>MEHG01000100.1 GCA_001940705.1 Candidatus Thorarchaeota archaeon AB_25 | reverse complement strand
GTATAGATTAGTTCAAGATTGCCAAATTCTCTAAAAAACCAAGAAATGCAATAAGTTATTATAGAGTGGCCATAGACTAGCGTTTGTTCGGATTGCTCGAGGGTGCAAGTATGTCCAGTCGTGTGGATAGTATCAACAAAACTATTCGTGATTTTGAAACCGTGCCCGGTGTTGAAGGAGCCGCTCTTGTTTCTGCAGATGGTCTGATGATATCGTCTGCTCTCCCGGAGGCTGAACAAGAACGAGTGGCAGCGATTAGTGCCGGTTTACTATCATTAGGTGAGAAAGCAACAAACGAGTTGGACCGTGGTAACCTCAAGGAAGTCTATGTCAAGGGTGAACGAGGTTATACACTTCTTACGTCAGTTGGTGAAAACGCACTCCTCCTTGTATTAGCAAACGCAGATGCTCAAATTGGTCTAATCTTTGTTGATATGAGAAGAATAGCAGAATCATTACTAGAGATACTTTGATTCGTCATTTCATCTTCTCAACTATTTCGTCAACAATGTGACGTGCTATCTCTCTCTTGGGTGCAAGATTGACACTCTTAGTATAGTCCTTAGCACCTACAATCAATACAGCATTTGTATCCGTACCAAAAGCAACGCCCTTTCTCTGTTCATCGTTCGCAACGACGAAATCACAAATTCCTGCTTCGATCTTCGTTCTTGCCCTTGATGCAAGCTCCTCATCTGTAACTCCGGACTCTACCTTGAAACCGACAATGAAGAGGTCCTTGTGAGCCTTTCTTGCTGCTTCGATAATCTTCTTTGTAGGGACAAGCTCCACACTCAGACTTTCCGCACCTGATACCATCTTACTATCTTCCATTCTAGAAGGTGTATAGTCGAGAACAGCTGCTACTGACACAAGACCATCAGTTTTACGTGCTGAAAGTTCCGACATCACGGTGTCAAGCATTTCCTGAGATGTTGTAACTTTGTGAATTTCTGCGAGTTCGGGACCCTGCTCCGTAGTTGGACCAAGGACTAGACTCACACTGGCACCCCGACGAATTAGCTCTTCAGCCACTGCAATTCCCATCTTTCCTGTCGATGGGTTTGTGATGAAACGAACTCTGTCTATCCATCCTCTTGTTGGTCCTGCGGTTACAACGAAATGCTTGTCCTCGAGATCCTTTGGACCCAACACTGCTAGAACATAATCAACAATGGTTTCTACTTCTGGGATCTTTGCCTTTGCCTCTTCCATCCGGGGAGAAACAATTGTGATTCCCATACCCTTCAGTTTCTTAATGTTCTCAATGACTGCAGGATGGTCGTACATTGATTCATGCATAGCTGGTACAATGATGACTGGGATTCCTGCACCTATGGCTGAGGAGGCTGTAGTGGTCACAGGTGTGTCATCTATACCGTTTGCAATCTTTCCAATTGTATTGGCAGTTGAAGGCGCAATCAAAAGCAAATCTACATGTTCCTTGTGTTTTCCTGCTAGGGTCACATGTTCAATCTGACCTGTGAGTTCAGTAATGACTGGGTTGCCTGTAGCCCACTCCATCAGATACGGATGGATAATTTTCTGAGCCATTCGACTCATCACTGTCTGAATCTCAGCACCATGACGCATCAGTCTTCGAGCTAATGCCACACATTCTACTGCTCCTACGCTTCCAGTTATACCAAGAGCTATTGTCTTTCCTTCGAGTACATCACTCAAACTTCCTTTGATGAGCTTTGATGTGTGCTCGACCAAAGTTATCACCCGGTTATTGCTTCGACAAGGTCGTCGATCGGAAGAATGTCAGTTTCAGCTAGCTTCTTTCCTTCCTTAAGATACTTTGATTCTAGTGCCTTCACAAGAGCATAGACCGCTTCACTCGACGGAGTTTCAATGCCATATAGTTTAGCCAATCTAATTACTTCACCAGTTATCGCATCAATCTCGGTTCTTTTACCTGCTTGCAGATCTTGAAGCATTGAGTTGATGTTGTCTCCTGTCGCTTTTGCAGTTCCGAGTGCGTATCTTACAGGATCTTCAGTTGTGAGTTCAATGCCTAATGCATCGACGACCTGAACCGCCTCTTCTACAAGTTTGACAATCAGGCCACGAAGGGCTTTGTTCTTGTAGACATCTCCGTTAGAAAGACCTGTGAGAGCACCTACAGGATTGATTCCACAATTCACTAGAGTCTTTGTCCAAACGACACCCTCAATGTTCTCACTTGATCGAACATCGAAACCGACGTGTTTCATCATCTTGGTGAGTTTTTCCACCAGTTCGTAATTCTCAGGATACCTTGAACCAATCTCTGTGAGACCACAACCTGTGGCTGTGACAACTCCGGGTGAAGTTCTAAGAGCACCCATACAGGTTGTTGCTCTGAGGACCTTGGTGGTATTGAGGGCCTTGGCAACCAACTCCTCAGTTCCAAGTCCATTTTGAATCAGGAGCACTGAAGCACCGGCTTTAATCAGATGTTTTGCACTTTTAGCGGCTGTGAGTGTGTCGTATGTCTTTGTTGTGACAATCACAAGATCTACCTTTTCCACCTCAGAAGCATACTTGATGGCTTTTAGCTTGAAGACATGGTCTCCCAGAATGCCTTTGATTTTGAGTCCTCTGGATTGGATTGCAGAAACATGAGGGTTCCTACCTACTAAAATGACCTCTGTGTCCTCAAGTCGACTCAGGAACGCTCCGTATAGACTTCCGATTGCTCCTGACCCCACAACAATTATCTTCATTGCTCATTCGCTCCGGTGTTCATTTTCTCTCTTATTTTACCAATATCATTGACACTCGCCTCGAGATGTTTCATTATTATGTGTACTGACGTGGCAAGATTCTCAGTATTATCAAAATTCTTCACAATTTGAAGGAGTTCTTCCTTAGGAAGGTCCTTCATATCTCGAGCTAGCTCTACCATTAGAGGGAGAGCTCTGATTATGTTATCAACAATAGTGATGTCAGAATAGATTGCAGTTCTGCTCATTGGGTTCAGATCAATTGTAATGACGAACTTACCAATAGCCTTCAACGCTTCTGTCCTGTCACCATCTTCAAGTGGAACTAGAATTACATCTCCAGCTCCAATACCTTTGGGATCCACTTTTCGACGATTACTGCTTAGCTCGGGGATTGTGGCTGATGGGTGATCGTGAGTGCCTAGCACTTCCTTTGCACCCGCTGCAAAAAGGGCGTCCTTGATCGCATCCTCTCGCTCCTTTCTATAATAGAACAAATTGATCTCCATTGGTGCCCTGCAAATCTCTGATAGTTCAACTGTGTCCTCAGGCACTAATGAACAGACATTGCCATTTACGCTTATGACTGGATGCTCGGCTGAAAGCATTGCAGCCACAGCAGCACGAGCCGCTAGCTCAGCAAGCTCAGTGGTCTTCTCGCCGATGAGATAGTCGAAAGCCTCTCCCCTGCCATGAGCCAATAAGCCTGCAGTGGCAACAACATGTGATTCATGCCCCTCGATTATTGTTTCTCGGGTTTCCAGAGAAACCTTTCGTGGATGGTCAGGAGGGATCTCAATCTTAGTCATTTGAGCAACCTCCCGCCCTCTGGTGCAATCTTTGTCACAGATACCTCTGAAGTGTCCCAGTATTTCGATAGGATTCTCTGTGCAACACTTGATTCTCCCTCATCACAGAAACAGAATACAGAGTCTCCCAACATTACCATACTTGAGTTGACGAGTCCTACTTTCTTGAGGTCCTCGAGCGTTTGATCTACCCGGGCAGTTTTCAGCCCAATCTCATTACTAAACTCGCGGGAGCATTCTATGAATGTTTCAATCGTCGGATTATCTATGATTCTTCCAACTAATTCGTCACCAATCGTATTGATTCGGTTTCGAGAGGTGGGATTGGTCAGAATCTCTGAGGTCTTGAGTCCGGGGGCGCCTGCCAAAACTACGCGTAGAGAGTCTGGGTGTGAAATGTTCTCTATCTTTCCAACACCTGGACCACCAGCTTGAACTCGCACTTCAATTCCTCCAACGGTTTGAGAGAGGACATCGCCAAGACCTGTGTGGTTGAAAATCTCTGCAATGTGTGCGAAACCAGCGGCTCTTTCATATTCAATATCCTGATCAAGCAAATGACTGAGAGCAAGAGCTGCACCTAATGCTCCTGCGCCTGAGGCTCCAAAACCAGCTCCAGATAGAAGAGAGGAATCATGCTCCACATGAACTTTGAGTGTCCTCTCATATTCTTCAGTCAATCTCTGTATCACCGTCTTTGTGACTTTTGCATCTACGCGTTGTTTGTTGTAATCCGTTGTGATCTCTAGCGACGGGTGATCCATCACAGACACAGAAGTGACTGTTCCGATGGTCACTGAGAATCCGGCACCCGTGGAACCGCAACGAAGAGGATCATCATAATCGTCGAAGATACGAAAGATCCCCGTGACATGTCCTGGCACGAATGCCTTCGCTGTCTGTACCGCATTCTGTTGCGTCGTCAAGGTGTCAGCCACATCCTTCTCAGTTTGGTCGTAGTTAAGTATTATTCATATGTTCAGTGAAGGATATATACATGTATATACATTTAGGATTTGGTCTGTTTCTTGCTAAAATTTTGATTAGAGCTACTACTCTATTGGGACAATACGAGTGTATTGCTTGACTCTTGGATCGTCTGAAGGTGGTGCAGGATACGCCCATCTCGCATCAATATCCCTACCACTCAAGTCGAACACTCTGAAGCTTCCAGACGACCATGTGAGTGGACTGAAACCAAGAAGAAGAGTCTGTGTTCGCCAGCTACTGACACACATGTGGCGGTTCATACCCGCAGTGGGAACAACAAGAAAGACATTGGAGAGTTCCATCAATAAAGACGTGCTGATTCTATAGAAGAAGCTATACGTCTTTCGATGCTCCTCAGTTCCCTGCTCACGGAGGTCATTAAGATATCGGATGATTGTGTCGTCATGAACCGATGGGTCCATGACATCTGATAGCTCTTCGACATCCACGACCACAGCGGTTTCGAAATAGTATGCTAGCGGGAACTCAGTGATGTGGAAGATGATGAACTTGTCCTTCGTGATGGTCTGATAGAGGTGCTGGAAAATCGCTTGTTTGGAATAGAGCATGTTCACATCTAATGCAGCAGGGTTGAAGTTTCGAGACTCATCAGAAACAATCAGTCTGAACATGTCGTCCAACATGTCTCCATCGTAGCCAATTCGTACCATATGATACGGGAGTTCTCCTCCCTCTTCCATTTTTCCTGTGGACACAAGGTATTGATTGATGTCTCTCTGGAACGTGTCTACCTCATTATCATTGTCTGTGACAAAGAGTGACTGGCTGGGCGTGTTGAGTGCACTGACTACCTTGTCAAATGCTTGAAAACGAGCCTTCTTCTCGGGCTTGAATTCTTTGAGAAGTTCATCCAAGTCTCGAGAAGAGTCTGCCAAGTATTCCACACCCACCGATGGATCGTTTTTGTTTATTGTATCCTCCACGCCATTAGGATGGCCAGAGGCATGTTTTGAGCATATACACCGACGGTTTTACCACTAATGTGGCCATCATCGGCACTCACGCTCAAACGATTTATCTCATATATTCTTTGCCTAGTAGAATACCCGACATTACCCCAGTATTACATCGATGATTTTTGCGATTATGCACCTATGTACTGAACCAATTCTTTGCCATCTGATATGATGTGAGTGCTGAACGTCTCGCGTTATGCTTCATAGCATTCATATGGCCAGGAAGACCAATCTCAAAGTCCATCTCTGAAATTCGTTTAAGAGACTCAACCAGCTTCTCAGGACTGCCTGTGGGGAAATCAACCCTGCCAAAACTACCACCTGGGAACAATGTATCTCCTGTGATTAGAATCCCAGTATCCTCAACACGCATCACAACACTTCCTGCAGAATGTCCTGGTGTGTGAAACACTCTAAGCTTAACATCTCCAAAGTCAATCAAGTCACCTTCCTCTAACATTACATCGATCTTGAATGGTGGTAGATCTGCTCCAAATGTATCCCCAAGCGTGTGGCTCATGTCCCCACTGTTGATAGGTTCGGCTTCTGCTTTGTGAAGATAGAGCTTGGGTGATCCTCTTTCTAAGAGTGGTATAACGCCGCCAATGTGGTCGATGTGAGAATGAGTGAGTACAACATCTGTGATTGACTCAAGTGATGACCCCTGTGTCTGTAGATCTTTGTCAAGGGATGAAGCGTAGAGACCGGTCCCGGCATCAACAAGAACCTCATGATCTCCCGATTTGATGTAGATGATGTTTGAGTCGAACGAACGACTCATTATGAAATATATCGAGTCTACTATCTGGTCAAGCACATAATCACCTCAAATGTTCAATTATCCTGTTAATCTCTTCATGGTTATTGTAGAAGTGTGGTGAAATTCGTAACCTGCCATTTCTGACAGAACAACGAATCTTGTTCTTCATTAGCTCTTGGTGCAGACTCTCTACATCCTGTGGCTCGCAGGATATGATGGCTGAGTTGCGGTCCGGACCAAAATCGTAGAACGGAATATTAATCTCAGAGAGTCTCTTCCTGAGGTAGTCTGCATTGTCCATCGCTACCTTCTCTCTGTTCTTGCCAGGAATCTGTAGTAATGTTTTCAGTGACTCTAATAGTCCAACGTACGCTACCATTGCTGGTGATCCGACCTGGAATTTTCGTGCATCTGGTAGTTGTGTCCGCTCAGAGTACTCGAACTCCATCAGGTTTTCAACTCCCCACCAACCTATGAAACGAGGATGAAGTTCTTCCATCACCGATTTGCCAACGAAGATGTATCCCGCTCCAACTGGTCCCAGCAACCATTTTGCTGCTTGACCTGTAGCAAAGTCTACACCTAATTCTGCTAGATCTGTGTCGAAACATCCTGCAGCTTGGATGATATCCACTGCTAGCAGAGCAGAATTATTATGTGCGAGTTTTGAAAGCTGGGCCAAGTCTGCCCTGAAACCGGAACCAAATTGAATCTGACTTACTGCTACAATCTTAGTGTCATCATCCACCTGCTCCTTGAATGCATCAAGTGTAACTGCGCCATCCTTGGACTTGACAACCCGTAGTTCAAAATCATAGAGTTTGCTTGCATTTTGCCAAGGAACGTAGTTGGCAGGAAACTCAATGTCGCAAATGACAACGTTCGAACCGCTGGGATAATCAATACTATGTGCAATTGAGTTAATCCCTGCACTAGTACTAGGAACGAATGCATATTGACTGTAGTCACCACCCAAAAGCATGGCAAGGTGTTGACGAATCTCCTTGAACGATTTGAGCGTGTCTTCGAATTTACCGACAGCTACTGCCTTGTTATCCAAATACTGCTTCATAGCATTGAATGTGTTAATTGGCGGAATACCAGTTGAAGCGTTGTTCAGATAGGTCATCTCACTAAGAGTGGGCCAATGCTCAGAAATGAAGTCCGGGTCAATCAGTTCCGTCATAATGAGTCCTTCGAGTGGCTTCATGTTGATAAAGGCTACTGCGGATGTAGTTCCCCCAAGATTTAAGACTAGAATAGACACCCTAAATTCTGGAGAGGCGATTGTCCGTGTTCCGCAGGTTGACCGGGCGCTCGAAGAAGCCGAAAGAGGAAGAAAAACCATCAGTGGAATTTAGAGTGGGAACTAGCGCCCCCACTGAAACCTCTGTAGTCACAGAACATATTCCTGTTCCAATGGGGACATTGGTTGCCTCCAGTGAAGATGTTAGTTTTGATCCTGAAACAACTGCCGCACATGCTCGACGCGCTAGTATCAAACCACAAAGCGCAGCTGAGATTGTTCCTGGTCATGTTCTGAAACGTGATGAACTAGGCCGCGTCCACATTAAGATAGTGTTCTATGGCCCCTCCCTCTCCGGCAAGACCACTGCTCTAAGATGGCTGTTTGCTAACGTTCGGTCATTGTCAAAAGGACAGATTATAGAGATCCATGATGAGCTTGGTCGGACCACTTTCTTTGACTTTGTACCTGTCACTGCAAGTGAGAGAATTGTGTTTGATGTATTCACAGTCGCAGGACAACGAAGACATGCCAGTCAACGGATCAAAGTCTTGCGAGACTGTGACGGAATCATCTTCATGGCTGACTCAACTCCAGAACAGATGAATGAAAATCTCGCATCGATACAGGAGCTGAGGATTGCACTTGGTACAGATCGAATGGCAACACTCCCCATCATAGTTTCACTGAACAAGAGAGACCTTCCCAATGCCCTGCCTATAGATTACATGGTGCAGATGTTGGATCTAGAGGGACATCCCGTCTTCGACACGATTGCAACCCAAGGGAAGAACCTTCTGAGGATGTTTCAACGTGTCCTCCGAGACTCATTAATTTTCAAAGTCGGTATCTAGAGTTTCTCTGCAGGAATCTTTTCTATCTCACACTCAGAACCGAAAAGATGAAAAACGCCGCGCGCAACTCTCGAGCCATCGGTGTATTCCGTAACATAGCTCCGTGGTGTAGTGGTCCAGCATCGGTGGTTCTGGCCCACCGGACCTAGGTTCAAATCCTGGCGGAGCTACCAACTCCTTCTGTCTATATTCATTTGTTCTATAGTCAGATTAATCTGTTTTTACGAGTAGGTATTTCTTGTCGTGGTTATCATGAGGAGAAATATCGTAGCAGGTTTGTTTCTCATCATGATAGTTAGCCTGTACGCTATACCCATTTACAAAGTTGATGCACCGCCCATATGTTATGGATACACGTGCGGCTTGATATCAACACTGGCTACGGATATTCGTTTTTCATATTCTACAGTGAATGCTTCAATAATCCCGGATTATACTGACGGAGAAAACTTAACCCATAGCATAGAAATTACGTCAAGTCATAATATCACAAACATAGCAGACCATGAAGTTAGTTTCTTGACCTCCTATGTGAGGAGTTCATGGACACCTCATGACTCATATTCGAGTGTTCTGAAGAATATCACTATAGAAGGCAACTCCTCCCTATACAATTCCTCAATTACAAACAACCTCTCAACCCCTGAGGATCTACCAGAGGGAATACGTTCTAGATATTCCTCGGAATTCTTTTCATCGTTCGTTGACTCCCAAATTGACGTGGTAAACCTCACCGTAGCTGCTCATGCAGAGATTGTCTTATCGGTTCAGACAATACTCATTGTCAAGTGTTTAGGACAATACTTTGATATCAGATATGGGCTAGACATGCAGAAACTGAGTTCTGACTCTACGCAGCTAGATGGTGGATTTGATGTGTCAAATGCATCGCTCCTCTTGAAAACGGTCTTCTTGAACAGTCAGTCTCGCAGCGTGAATCCGGTAGGTGATTCGTTAATTGCAACTTGGTCCATATCTGACTGGGACTGGGATAGCGAAGCCCCGTATCCCGGTCTTCAGATTGACGAAGATGTGTTCAGCGAGTATATTGGAGTCCAGCTCTGCCAGTCAGAGTATCTTATACCTACAATAGATCATGGGCTTCCAGGGTCCGGAGTGGTATTGTTTTTCGTTATCCCTTTAGTCTCAATAGTCATTCTTCTTG
>MEHG01000099.1 GCA_001940705.1 Candidatus Thorarchaeota archaeon AB_25 | reverse complement strand
GATGCTTAAACTGGGAGAGGAGCATAAACTTGTTACTACTGGACCCTATGCCCGAATCAGACATCCCATGTATACATACTTCACCATAATGGCGATATCGACTGCACTGATTAGTGCTAATCTCTTTGTTGGAGTATTTGGCATTGCCGCATGGACACTGCTGTATATAGTAAGAATTGACGATGAGGAGGATATGCTTCTAGAGGAGTTTGGAGAGGATTATTCGGAATACATGAAGAGAACTGGCAGACTTATTCCCAAACTCAGGTGATCTTCTTCATACTCCGGATGTTATACTAGAGATAAGTCAGATTGAACATGTTTATATTCGCGTCGATGTTGGGTTTCGAAATGAAAGCAGTTTACAGAGAAGTCTATGGACCCCCAGAAGTCCTAGAATTGAAGGAAATTGAAAAACCGGTTCCCATGGATAATGAGATACTGATGAAAGTGCATGCGGCATCAGTTAATCGTGCAGATTCTCACGGAATGAGGGGTACACCATTCATGGCTCGAATCATTTTGGGTGGGCTAAGAAAACCAAAAACCAAAATCTTAGGGTATGATTTTGCAGGACAAGTCGAATCAGTTGGAAAGGATGTAACTGAATTCAAACAGGGTGATGAAGTATTCGGGACGAATAAGGTGGCAGGCGGCTTCGCCGAATATCTTTGCGTACTTGAAGATTTGATGTTGATTAAACCTCCCAATGTTTCCTTTGAGGATGCAGCATCAGTGCCTGGTGCAGGAGTAACCGCCTTGCAATGTCTTCAGAAATACGGTGAAATGCAATCCGGTGAAGATGTATTGATAAATGGTGCATCTGGTGGTGTGGGAACGCTTGCAGTACAAATCGCTAAAGATAAGGGAGCTACGGTAACTGGAGTTTGCAGTACTTCTAATTTGGACATGGTACGTTCACTCGGTGCAGACGAAGTGATTGATTATACAAAGGAGAATTTCACTCAATCCGAGCAAAGGTATGATCTCATTGTTGATGTGGTAGCGAAGAGTTCGTTTTCGGATTGCAAACCTATCTTGAACTCCAATGGGAGGTATGTCACGACAGAATTTTCTCCAGGTCTTGCCATCAAGGCAAAGACGGCTAGGGGTGACAAGAAGTTTCTTCCAATGCTAGCAAGTCCGGAAAAAGATGACCTAATCTATCTAAAGGATCTTCTAGAATCTGGAAAATTAAAACCTGTCATTGATCAACGTTATTCACTAGACAAGGTTCCAGATGCAATCCGCTATCTCGAGGAAGGTCATGTCAAAGGGAAACTCATAATCAATATGTAAGAGGGTGCGTGAATGACCAAGATTGATATCGGTCGTACCTGCGGGTTTCTTTTCCTGTTTGTCCTCCTCACTAGTGCTGTGAGTGGGGGTCTGTGGGCTACACCACTTGAGCCAGCAGATACTGCTGGTGTACTCACCGCGATTGCTGATGGTGCTAATCAATTTCGCTCAAGCATTGTTATCGATTTGATTTCACACGTCTGCATCATCGCACTTGCTGGAGCCCTCTTTCTTAGCTTTAGCTCATTCAGCAAGTCATTAGCTTTGATTGGAACTTTATGGCGTGTTGTAGAAGGTGTTATTCTTGCCATTAATGAGATTGTCAACAGTGTGCTTCTTGTAGTTGCCCAAGAATTTGTTTCTGCAACTGGAACGGAAGCTGTAGCTCTGGAAACCCTAGGTCGAACTCTTCTCGTAACAGAGCAATGGAGTTATGGTATTGGGATGGCATTCTTTGCCTTGGGAAGTCTGTTATTCGGGATTCTATTTGTTGTCAAAAAGGCAGTACCAATCGCACTAGCTTGGCTAGGTGTGATAGCCAGCCTTCTAGCTGTCGCTGAAACTTGGCTAGGACTTGCTCTCCCCACACTACTATTTGGAGCATCAACTAATCCTTTATTGATATTACTATTCCTTCCAATAATGATCTACGAGGTCTTGCTAGGCATCTGGTTACTCCGAGGTGGGTTGAATTCGAAACAGGCAAGACCAGATGCGGTTTTGACTATCGATTGATTCTGTACCTTACTCGAATATCCACTCGTCAGGAGGCCAGCGCACTACCACCAATGCAATTAGTGTGACAAATGCAATAGCTGGACCTAGAATCCAATATTCCGGAACTGGCTCGAGTCCATTCCAGAATAATATGTATGCCAGTAAGGAAACCAAAGAAGCAATGATATCTATCAACCTCCACTGGGCCCGCATCATGAATACTGCAATTCCTGCAATAACAAACAGGAATACAGTCAAACCCCAGAGGAGCGTTCCTATTATTTGGACTATCCCTGCATCCAGAATACCTGTCAGTAACCAAGATGTGCCATTCCATCCAACTCCAGGCTCAGGGGGATTCTCGATATAGAACATAAATATCGATGAGATTAACCCATGAACCACTAGTAACAGTCCAATTAGCTTTCGTTTCATTTCATCTCACCTTTTCAGCCAAGTCCTTGGCCCAATTTCGAATCTCATCCCAATCGCGAGTGTCATAGACTCCAGGTTCAATCTCCGGAATACCAACTTCATCGAGCTTCATTCTGAATGGACCCATGGTCTTCCTGAAAACAAAACTCATCTTATTGTAGTCCCACACACCACCGAATATACCCATTGCTACTGGTTTGAGGGCGTATTCCTGTATTTTGTCAACGAGTTGTTTTTGCCATTGCTTCTCCAAAGCTTCAGTGTCTCCATCATATTTCGTGATCGCACGTGCTCCTGAAGAAACAAAGATGACTGTCTTCTTCTCTCGAAGATCCTTCTGAAACTTCTTCAGGAACTTCTCTGATTCTTTGCACCATCTAAACATCTGCAAACCAGCCCCAACAATCACCAAGTCATATTCAGAGATGTCTTTCACCTTCTCTCTCTTGGTACTCACAACTCGAACATCAAATCCCTCGTTTCGAAGTACGTTTGCGATCTCTTCAGATGTAGACTCAGTTGCACCATAGCGGGTACAATAAACGATCAATGTCTTCATTCTTGTTTCCTTCGGAGTTACAAAATAAAACCAACTATTAAATGGCCAGATTTTTCAGCACTTCTGCAAGTTAGAAACAAAGAGAGAGAAGTCATGTCCGTGAACTATGAAGAAGCTGGAAACCCTACAAAGAAGACAATCATCTTTGTTCATGGCGCAGGTGGTTCATCTGCCACTTGGTTTATGCAGTTGAGAGGTCTCTCATCTGACTATCATATTGTAGCAGTTGATCTCAATGGTCATGGGAAATCACCAGACAGAGCTGAGGAAGACGTCCTTCATTCGTACCTACATGACGTACATGAGCTTGTCACAAAGTTTGACAAACCATTTCTTGCAGGTCACAGCATGGGCGGCGCACTTGCACAACTTTATGCACTTAACCACCCAGAATATCTCAAGGGAATAATATTGGTTGGAACTGGCGCAAGACTACGGGTCACTCCAATGGTCTTCAATCTCCTAGACAATGACTTTGATGGATATGTTGAGGCAGTTGGGAATTTCATGTTCCATGAGGAAACATCAGAAGAGATGATTGAAGCATCAAAACATGAGGTGCGAAAGTGTCCTCCACAGATCATTCATAGAGATTTTGAACTATGTGATAAGTTCGATATCATGGACAAAGTCTCACAAATAAAGTCACCAACTCTGATTATTGTTGGTGATGCAGATGCGATGACACCCACCAAATACTCCACATACCTCAAAGACAAGATTGAGGATTCAGTATTGCATGTCATTGAACAAGCAGGTCACAGTGTCATGCTGGAGAAATTCGGTGTCTTCAACGAGCTCATCGCGAATTGGGTGAATGCTATCAACTAGAGATTAACGAGACATCAATCACGACGTTTCTTCTCGACAGCAGCTAATAGTTTTGTTCTATCGAAATAGACTTCATTCCTGGTTATCTTTTCACCTTCAATCTCGACAATGTCTAAGCCGACCTCATGGATAGTTTCCTGACCAACTGGAATAGTGCATTCCCATTTTACAATGGCTCCAGTTTCAATTGGGAATACCTCAATGGGTTTCCATGTCCAATCTTGGTATACGGCAAGGAGTCGTTCAAAGTACCTGCTTATTTCTTTTTGACCCTTGAGACCGTCTCTGTTTGCAGGATCAATATAGAGGGCTTCTTCGTGATAGTATTTGAGGAGTGCATCTGGGTTGTTTCCGGTCCATGCAGCTAACCAATTCGTGCAGAACTCCATCAGTTCATCCTTTTTCATTTTCATCACTGAGAATAGGAGGTTTAGTAGTCTATTCTCCACTCATCCTTTCTCTTATTCTTTGCTCACCGGATGACTTCCCTCACTGTTAAATACAGGCTGTGGTCAATGGTTCTGGTCTATTAAGACAATTCGGGAGAAGAAACAAATGGGAGAATCAGTAGAAGAAATCCCAACCGATAGAAAAGAACGATTTGGCTGGTATCTTTTCGATCTGGCAAATACCAGCTTCACTGTTCTGATTGTAACAGCCTTGTTTCCCCTGTATTTCAGAGTGTTAACTTGGAACGAAACACTTGGAGATGCAATGTGGGGATATGCAGGTAGCATAACGATGCTAATCATTGCAATAACAGCACCTGTGCTTGGTGCGATTGCTGACTTTGGAGGCACGAAGAAGAAGTTCCTCATCTTCTATACCTCAGTCTGCATTGCTCTTACAGCATTCATGTTTTTCCTTCCAGGTCTCACACAGTCGGAGATTGACCTGCTGAATCCAGGAGTAGGTCCATCTCCATTCCCAATAATTCTTGGATTGGATGTGTGGGTATGGGGATGGATTATTTTCATAATCGCGAATGTTGGTTTTCAAGGAGCACTACCCTTCTATAATGCATGGCTTCCAGAAATCAGCACTGAGGAGAACATTGGTCGAATTGGAGGTTATGGTTACGCAGCTGGTTACGTTGGAGCAATGGGAACCATCATAATTGCCCTTGTCGTAATCTTGTCTGATCTACCTTACACACTCGCATTCTTCCTAAGCTCAATATTCTTCCTTGTCTTTGCGATACCTAGCATAAAGTGGTTGAAGAATAGACCAGCCAAAGTGTTTCCTGGAGAGGAGGGTCAATCTCTCATTAGTCTAGGATATCGGAGAGTGAGAAACACACTCAAGAATATCAGGAAGTACAAGGGATTGCCATTGTTCTTAGTTGCATACTTCCTCTTCAGTGATGCAATCACAACTGTGATCTACTATGCAGCAATTTTCGGCCAAGCAGTATATGCATTCAGTACAACCATGATCCTCATTTTCTTTGCAGTCACTCAACTCACTGCAATACCTGGTGCGTTCATCTTTGGTTGGGTTGCAGATAGAATTGGTACGAGGAAGACCCTCATCATCACTCTATTCATTTGGGTCATAGCTATAGCAGTCGCATACTTCTTTGTAGCTTATGGAGCTCTCATATGGTGGACTGTTGGGTTGATTGCCGGTGTTGGAATGGGATCATCTCAAAGCACAGCTCGTAGTATGTTCGGGCAGTTCATCCCTGAGGAAAAGAAATCAGAGATGTACGGCTTCTATGCTTTAACAGGTAAGTTTGCAGCCATTCTTGGACCTTTTGTCTACGCTACTGTCTTACTGCTTGTGAATCCTACTCAGAACCCAGCATTGGTGGCTCAGGCACATCTAACAGCTATGCTTGTCATATTGCTGTTCTTCGTTGTTTCAATCCTTCTTCTACTGAAGGTACGACAACCAGTGAAAGGTGAGGCCAAGGTCTACCTTGAGGATGACCAACCAGCTATGTGATAATTAGATATCTGAGGGGGGTAACCCCCTCTCCCCCCTTTCTTTGTCACTAGATATTCATTTACTCCTTGGTGAGATCAAGCACTATCTTTACTGCATCCATTACATACCCTGGACAGACCTTTTCGAAAGTACCGTCTTCCATCGCTCTATCATGCGCCTTCTTGTCAGCCATCTCAATACCAGTAAGGTCATCGCAAATTATGGACCCATTCTTTTCCTTGAACAGATGCATGAATTTCGCTGCTGATTCATATGTCGCCTCTTTGTGCTTCTTTGTATCATTGAACTTCTTACTATTGATAACTCCGAGAGCCGCTACCGCTCCCGAAACGGCTCCACAGATATGACCTTGCAATCCTACTCCTCCACCAAAACCAGCTGAAAGGTGGAAAATCTCTTCGAAGTCCATTCCTTTTTTCACGAGGACTGCCTTCATGACTGATTGAGCGCAGTTGTATTCTGTTGAGAAATATTTCATTGCTCGTTTAATGGTATCATCTGTCATAATCCAACATGAAAAAGAACCACCATATCAGGTTTCCGAGTAATCGAGCACGTTGTAATTCTTACTTGATGTTGGATGGAGGATCCGCTCTAGTAATCATGAGCCAACCGATGATTAGCACTACAAGACCAACCATCAATAGTGCTGTACCTACCTGCCCCGCTATTTCACTTATTGAAATGAATCCTCGAGTGATATAACCTGCAATCATCATGACTAATCCTGTGAGAAGAACCATCTTCCCTTGTCGGGTGTCTGCCTTTTCTATCATATAACCCTCATCTTTGATAGGTGCAAGTGGAGCATTTGAGACCTTAACCTCGGATAGGAAAAAGCGCTGACCATCAGATGTGAAGGATCCTTCCAAAGTTCCCTCATCAACAAGTTCTTCTATTATAGATCGAGTCTGCTCCTCTTCGGCTCCAACCATATCGCATATCATACTAAGAGAGCTGATCTTATTCTCTGCGACTATCTGATAGAGCCTAGTTTTCAAATCAAAGAGTTCAGATGAAGATTTTTCTATAATCATCGTTTATCCCGAGATATAGAACTTCAAGTCAGTATATAACCTGAAGGCACTGTGCAGGCTCTCATCATAGGGTCACTGGGAGAGGACTCATCTTGAGTACACAACATTTTACTTTTTGATATGTTTGATAAATTCCAGTGAGACTCAAACTACGGCATTTGTTGAGGTATTATTCTTTGAAAGCCAAAGCGAAGTAAGCGGGGTTTATAAGGAGAACGGATAACGAGAACTAACCTTGGGGACTTGTTTGTTCAAGTGCCCCTGGTTGGTTCATAATCGAACCTTGCAAGGAGACGAAAGAAAAATGGTAAGTAAAGGAACAATGGCCGCTGTTGTCATTGTCATCATCGCTATTGGTGGTGCAGGGGCTTACATTATTATGTTCAACCCCTTCGGACCACAGACCAATCCGTTTGATGTAGCTGTAGTATTTGCTACTGGTCAGCTTGGTGATAAGAGCTTCAATGACGGCGTATACGCTGGCATGGAGAAAGCAGTTGCCGATTTTGGTATCGCATTCACCTATGTCGAGCCACTGGCGATAGCTGACTATGAAACATTCCTCAGAGCATATGCACAACATGCAGAATGGATAGAACCCTATGATTTGATACTAGCAATAGGATTTGACCAAGAGGTTGCATTGCAGAAAGTTGCCAATGAAACACCTGATCAAAAGTTTGGAATTATCGACATGTTCATTGACCCGATTGTCTACCCGAACGTTGCATCACTGCTGTTCGATGAGCACGAGGGCTCTGCACTTGTTGGTGCAATTGCTGGTCTTACAACCACAACTGACAAGATTGGTTTCGTTGGTGGTGTGGACATTCCGTTGATCCACAAGTTTGCAGCAGGCTATCTCTTCGGTGCTGGTTATGTCAATCCAATGCTGAACGGCACAGCTAACATCGCAGCTAACTTTTCGATGGCCTACACTGGTGACTGGGTCGACACAACACAAGCTCAGACTCTAGCTGACGGTATGTATGATGCTGGTGCAGACATTATCTATGCTGCAGCAGGTGGTGCAGGTCTAGGAGTCATCGACAGTGCCAAGGACAAGAACGCCTCTTCAGAAATACCACTTTGGTTCATTGGTGTTGACAGTCCACAGATGTACTTGGGCACTGCTGATCCAGATAATCCAGTACCCCCAACAGTCACCCTTACATCAATGCTGAAGCGTGTAGACGTTGCAGCATACAATTTAATCGAGAGTTGGGTAATTGATGGAGTTTGGGATACTGGTTATGATCTCATATACTCATTCAACCTCGGTAACGGTGGCGTGGGATACGAAGTCAACACTGATCTGCTGACACTGCCTCCTGCAATCATTGCAGAGGTTGAAGACTTCAAGACCGCCATTATGAATGGAAGTGTTAGTGTACCAGATGACTATTTCTGGACACCATAGTGCAAGTTAGAGGGGTTTTCCCCTCTTTCTCTTCTTTTTTTTTTCCTATTTTTGAAAGACCGTAGTCTTAATTAGTACGACATTACCTGCCATTTCGAAATGCAGAATCAAGGTGCATCCCCGAATACTGGTTTTCAAACTAAGAGGTCACTACCATGAGTAACGAGTATGCAGTAGAACTCGAAGGAATTTCTAAAACGTTCCCAGGTGGCGTTCAGGCAAACAAAGACATTACTCTTCGAATCCGAAGAGGTGAGGTTCTTGGACTTCTAGGAGAGAATGGTGCGGGTAAGAGCACGCTAATGAATCTTCTATACGGTCTCCTGAAACCAGACGAGGGTAGGATTGTTATCAACGGAGAAGAGGTCGACTTGAAGTCACCTCAGGATGCGATTGTACGTGGTGTCGGAATGGTGCACCAACATTTCAAGCTCATTCCTGTATTGACTGTCACGGAGAATGTTGTGCTTGGATTAGAACCAGTCCTCAAGAAGATGGATGTGCTAAACATGCGTGGAGGATCGAAACTAGGTTCAGTACTTCCCATCGATTTTGGTTCTGCTGCAAAAAGGATCGTTGAAATTGGAAAAGAAAATGGGCTTCCTGTAGACCCAACAGCCAAGATTCGTAATCTATCAGTTGGATTGCAGCAAAGGGTAGAGATCATCAAGATGCTCTATCGTGAGGCTGACATTTTGATTCTGGACGAACCAACTTCAGTCTTGACTCCACACGAGGTTGATGATCTCTTCGTCACACTGAAGGAGTTCGTAAAGGCTGGAAAGACAATCATACTGATTACTCATAAGCTGCGAGAGTCAATGGCCCTATGCGATAGGATCTGTGTCCTGCGTGATGGAGAACTTGTTGGTCTGGTTGATCGAGATGATACTTCTCCGCCACAACTTGCTCAAATGATGGTCGGGCGACCCGTAGTCTTCACGACCGAAAAAGAACCAAAAGCTCCGGGTGATGTTGTCCTCTCGGTAGAAGATATTCATGTACGAGACAATAGAGATTTGGAGAAAGTGAAGGGAATCAGTTTCGAAGTAAGAGCAGGTGAAATCTTTGGAATTGCAGGTGTGCAAGGTAATGGTCAAAGTGAGCTCGTAGAGGCATTAACTGGAATTCGCAAGACTATCTCCGGAAAGGTCATGATTAGAGGAAAGGACATTACTGGGAAGAAACCACGTTTCGTAAGAGAAGCGGGTGTCAGTCATATTCCAGAAGACAGGCAAAAAAGAGGAATAATATTACCCTTCACAATTAACGAAAATATCGCCCTTGGGAGCCATTATCGAGAA
>MEHG01000098.1 GCA_001940705.1 Candidatus Thorarchaeota archaeon AB_25 | reverse complement strand
CCCAAGTCCCACATCCACAAGTGTTCGCAGCTTATCTGCAATATTAGGAATGTCAGCAAAGAACTCTAGGGCTTCTTCGATAGTAAGTGATAACACCTCTGTGATGTTCTTTCCCTTGTAAGTCACCTCAAGGGTCTCTCGATCAAACCGATTCCCCTTGCACACATCACAGGTTATGAAGACATCAGACATGAAGTGCATCTCTACCTGTAAGAGACCACTCCCTTTGCATTTCTCGCATCGACCATCCCGAGTGTTGAAGCTGAATCTACCCGCACCAAAGCCACGCGCCTTCGCCTCCGGCATCTTCGCAAAGAGCTCACGGATCTCTCCAAAGGTCTTTGTGTAGGTTGCAGGATTGCTGCGCGGGGTTCTACCAATCGGAGACTGGTCCACCAACACCAACCTGTCGAGGTTCTCAATCCCCTCAATGGAGTCATGAGGACCTGGACGTACACTAGCATTATTCATCTGTCGCGCCAGTGCCTTGTAGAGCGTGTCATAGGTGAGGGAACTCTTTCCCGCTCCTGACACTCCGGATATACAGATCATCTTACCAAGTGGGATCTCAACTGAGATTCCCTTCAGATTGTTCGCTCGTGCGTTGTGAATAATAAGTCCCTTTCCATTGCCAGTTCGTCTCTCGCCAGGTATGGGAATCTGTTTCTCACCAGCCAGATACTGTGCGGTCAAAGACTTCGGATCAGCCAGAACTTCAGAGGGAGTTCCTTCAGCTACCACCTCGCCGCCATGCGTGCCTGCCAATGGTCCGAGATCGATGATATGATCGGCTGCTGTGATAGTGTCCCTATCGTGCTCAATCACCACAACCGTGTTCCCGAGAGACCTCAGATGGTAGAAGGTCTCTATCAGCCGGTTGATGTCCCGTGGGTGGAGACCTATTGAAGGCTCATCTAAACAGTAGAGGACACCCGTGAGTGCAGAACCAATCTGTGTTGCAAGTCTGATACGTTGTGATTCTCCACCCGACAAAGTCATACTGGCTCTGTCAAGGTTCAAATATTCTAGACCAACTGATAGGAGAAACTTGAGTCGAGCTCGTATCTCCTTCAGCACGAGCTCCGCTATCTTGTGCTCACGTTCTGACAGTTCGATACTCTCGAAGAACTGTGAGGCTTCTTCGATGGTCATGGATGTCAACTCATCAATAGGTTTTCCACTGACGGTGACTGCAAGGCTCTCGGGCTTCAGTTTCCGACCACCGCACGATTCGCACGTGGTCTTTCTGGAGAACTCATTGGCAATCCTTCGTGCCCACCACTGATACCATGACCTGTCACTGCTCTTACTAGACTCGAAGAGCTTATCCAACCATGGAATAAGACCAATCCAGTTACGTTCCACTTCCCAGTATGACTCTTGACCCTCCATCACATAGGAGAGCATGACATTTGGTTTTCCCCACATGAAGACATCAATCTGAGCTTTTGTGAAGTCCTTATACTGAGTATCGAGGGTAAAGTCCTTCTCTTCACCGAGTGTCTGAACTCGTTTTACGAACCACGGACGTTCCTTGCCATTTACCCGGCGACTAATATCGCGTACTGTCATGTTCTTGTCTGGTACAATGAGGTCAGGGTCAATTGACATGGTGACTCCAAGACCATTGCATGTTTGACATGCTCCATCAGGACGATTGTAAGAGAATGCTTTAGGTCCCAGTTTATCGTACTGTATTCCGCACTTAGGGCACATTAGCTGTTCAGCAAAGACAAGGTCTGTTTGCCCATCTCGAGCAACAATCGCTGCGCCCTCACCAGTTTCGAGAGCGGTCTCAAGCGAGCCTATCAATCGTTCGCGATGTTTCTGACTCAGCTCAAGACGGTCTACGACAACTTCGATATCGTGCTTCTTACGTGCATCTAGCTCAACATCTCCAATATCGTGGATCTCACCATCAGCTCGGACACGAGCGAATCCATTCTTGAAGAGACTGTCAAGCTCCTCCTGATGGCTGCCAGTGTCGCCTCTCACGATAGGAGCCAAGATGTGAATCTTCTGACCACCATTCTCGTCGAGGAGAAGTCGTGCTGCAGACTCTGCAGTGAGTTGCTCCATGGGTCTACTACACTCCACACAGTGTGGGACTCCAATATTCGCGTAGAGTAGTCGTAGATAATCGTGAATTTCTGTGCTAGTTCCAACAGTACTTCTCGGATTCTTTGTTCTACCTTTCTGCTCAATAGAAATCGCAGGAGGTAACCCGGTAATCTTGTCCACCTTTGGTTTGTCAAGCCTGCCTAGAAATCGTCGTGCATAGGATGACAATGACTCTACATATCGACGTTGCCCTTCTGCGAAGATTGTGTCAAACACGAGTGTACTTTTCCCGGACCCACTCGGACCAGTCACCACAACTAGACGGTCTCGAGGAATATCAACATCGATCTTCTTGAGGTTGTGTTCCTCAGCTTTGCGCACCTGGATGAAACCTGTCACTTCATTTTCCCTCCTGATGCGCTCTTCGCAGGCTCTAGTAGTTCCTTCATGTATTGACCTGTGTAGGATGTCTTGCATGCGACAATTTCCTCAGGCGTTCCTTCAGCTACGATGTATCCTCCATCATCGCCACCCTCAGGACCTAAGTCAATGACATAGTCGGCAGTCTTTACAACATCCAGTTGATGTTCGATGACCAAGACTGTATTCCCGAGGTCAACCAACCGATGTAAGACCTCTAGCAGCTTCTTGATGTCTGCGAAGTGGAGACCTGTGGTTGGTTCATCCAACAAAATCAGTGTCTGTCCAGTAGCAGGTCTCGAGAGGAACTTGCTCAGTTTGATCCTCTGCCCTTCTCCACCACTGAGAGTCGTGGCGGGTTGTCCAAGTTTCACGTATCCCATCCCAACAGCGCAGAGGGTCGTCAACCGTCTATGGATTGATGGTATCCCTTCGAAGAACTTGTGTGCCTCATCTATTCGCATGTCCAAGATGTCAGCAATGTTCTTCCCTTTGAATCTCACTTGCAGGGTCTCTCTGTTGTACCGTCTGCCCTTACACTCACTGCATGTGACCTGCACTGGCGGTAGGAACTGCATCTCTATGACCTCGACACCAGCTCCCTTACAGGTCTCACATCGACCACTCTTCACATTGAAACTGAACCTTCCAGGCTTGTATCCTCGTATCTTTGACTCAGGCAGGTTCGAGAACAAGTCCCTCAGAGGGCTCCAGAGCCCCACATAAGTGGCAGGATTAGAACGAGGCGTTCGTCCTATAGGACTCTGGTCAATGACTATCACTTTGTCAAGCTCGTTGACACCGACAATCTCATCATGGTCTCCAGGCTTTGCCTCTGCGCGATGGAACTTGCGTGCGAGTTCTCGCTGGAGGGTTTCTACAACAAACGATGACTTTCCAGATCCGCTGACTCCAGTCACCGATACGAATAGTCCTAAGGGGATGCGTACATTCAGGTCCTTCAAGTTGTTATGACGGCATCCACGGACCTCTATGAATCGACCATTGGACTGTCTTCGCTCATTGGGGACCGGAATCTCATCCTCACCCCTGAGGTACTTAGCTGTAAGTGATTTTCTCGACTTCAGAATCTTGTCAAGGGTACCAGCGACTACCACTTCGCCACCCTCAGCTCCGGCACCCGGACCAAGGTCAATGACATAGTCCGCATTCCTGATTGTTTCCTCATCATGCTCGACAACGAGAACTGTGTTTCCAAGGTCTCTCAGATTCATCAACGACTTCAGCAGTCGTAAGTTATCACGCGCATGAAGCCCTATACTGGGCTCATCACACACATAGGTGACACCGACAAGGTTTGAACCAATCTGGCTAGCGAGGCGTATCCTCTGGCTTTCACCACCCGCAAGAGACGGAGCGGGTCGCTCTAGTGTCAGATACTCCAATCCCACATCCTGTAGGAAGCCAATCCTCCCGAGAATCTCTTTGATTATCGGGTCAGAAACCGGGCGGAGTTGCTTCTTGACTTTGGTTCCTTCAATGAACTCCCGAAGGTCCTTGATGGACATGCTCCCTAGACTTGAGATGGAGCGGTTCCCAAACGTGATGGCCTGGGACTCAGGACGGAGACGATGGCCATTACACACTGGACATGGTTGAGAAGACATGAGCCGCTCAATCTCTCTACGTCTCCAATCGGACTTAGTCCTCTTGTAGGTTCTCTGTGCTCGTGGGAGGAAACCTTCGAATCGCCTCTTATAGTGACCAGTGTATTTCACTTCATAGTCTTCGTTCTCGCCCCCCCAGGTCACATCATACTTCTCAGTTGTACCATGGAAGACTATGTGTTTCTGTTCCTCAGTGAAGTCCTTCCAAGGCATATCAAACGTGAAACCGTACTTCTCAGCCACCTTCTTGAAGAGATCTCTTCGAAGCACCCAGTTGTCAGGAATCATCGCACCCTCGTTCAGTGACAGATTGGGGTCTTTGATGAACAGATCAGGATCGAACTCCCGGACCACCCCCAGACCTGTACAGTTTGTGCACGCACCCTGTGGTGTGTTCCATGAGAATATCCTGGGTTCCATCTCTGGAAGACTGATGCCACAGTCTGCACATGCAAACTGCTCTGAGAGTGTGAGCGGTCCATCGGTCTCCTCAATGGTAACAACCCCTTCAGCCATGTTCAGTGCGGTCTCTATTGCCTCTGAGATACGACTGCGTTCTGAATCCTTCACACGTAGTCTGTCTACCACGACCTCAATGGTGTGCTCAAAGTAACGATCGAGGGACAGTCCTTCTTCAAGTTCTATCAACTCGCCATCTACGCGAGCTCGAATGAATCCCTTCTTGATGAGGTCGCGGAACTCTCTTCGGTACTCACCCTTTCGCCCCCGCACTATGGGAGCAAGAATCATGATTCTTGTGCCCTCCTTTATCTGAAGGACACGATCGACCATCTGCTGAGATGTCTGTGGCTCGATTTTCTTTCCACATTGTGGACAGTGAGGAACACCCACTCGTGCATAGAGAAGTCGCAGATAGTCATAGATCTCTGTGATTGTCCCGACTGTGCTTCTCGGGTTCCGACTCACGCTCTTCTGGTCGATGGAGATTGAAGGTGAGAGACCAGACATGAAGTCGACCTTTGGTTTCTCAAGCATCCCAAGAAACTGTCGTGCGTAAGCAGATAGGGACTCAATGAACCTTCTCTGACCCTCTGCGAATATTGTGTCGAAGACCAAGGAACTCTTCCCGGATCCGCTAACACCTGTGATCACTGTGAAGCTGTTCTTTGGAATCTCACAGTCGATATGACGAAGATTGTGCTCAGCAGCTCCAACGACTACTATAGACTGAGGACCATCTAATTGCACCTCTGGTGCCCCCTTGCGTCTATCGTTGGTCACACTCTTCACTATTGTATTCCCTCTATTCTCTTCCGAAGTTCTGCTATCTGGTCACGAAGTCGTGCAGCCTTTTCGAACTCAAGATTCCTGGCAGCCTCTTTCATCTGCTCCTCAAGGTCTACTATGTAGTCAGTCAACTCATCGACCTCGAAAGGATCAAAGTCTTCCAGCTTTGTCTGACTTGTTGCTTCAAGGGTTCGGATTCCCTGCGCGATGTCTTGAATCGCTTTAGTGATTGACTCGGGTTGAATCCCGTGCTCTTCGTTATACTTCAATTGATATGCACGTCTACGGTTGGTCTCATCGATGGCACTCTGCATTGCATTTGAAACATGATCCCCATAGAGGATGACACGACCGTTAGCATTTCGTGATGCACGACCCATTGTCTGAATGAGTGCCCAGTCAGTCCGTAGGAAACCTTCCTTGTCTGCATCAAGGATAGCTACCAGACCCACCTCAGGCAGGTCTAGACCCTCTCTGAGAAGGTTGATACCTACAAGCACATCGAACTTACCTTGACGAAGCTGACGGATAATCTCAATCCGCTCCACTGTTCCGATGTCAGAGTGGAGGTATCGTGCCTTCACACCAGCCTCGATCAAGTATTCACTCAACATCTCAGAGGTCTTCTTTGTAAGCGTCGTGACAAGAACCCTGTCACCCATTCCGACAGTGGTCTGTATCTCCCCAAGCAGATGATCGACCTGTCCAACTACTGGTTTGACGGTGATATCGGGGTCAAGAAGACCAGTCGGTCTCAACAGCTGCTCCACGACCTGATGACTCGCCTGCTTCTCAAAAGGTCCAGGCGTTGCACTTGTGTAAACGACGTGCTTCATGTACTTCTCGAACTCTGGGAACTTGAGAGGTCTGTTGTCAATGGCAGAAGGCAACCTGAAACCATAGTCAACTAGATTCTTCTTACGCGCTTGATCTCCATTGTACATGCCACGTACTTGAGGGATGGTCATGTGGCTCTCATCAATTATCATGAGAAAGTCGTCTGGGAAGTAGTCCAGCAGTGTGTAAGGCTTCTCGCCCTTCTTTCGACCGTCGATGAATCGGGAGTAGTTCTCAATCCCTGAGCACATGCCTACCTCTCTTAGCATTTCGATGTCATACAACGTACGTCTCCTGAGTCGGTCAGCTTCGACTAGCTTTCCCTGCTTCTTGAACCAATCTACTCTCTCATGCATCTCCTGTTCTATCGGTTCCAAAGCTTCAAGGATTGTTTCATGACGGGCAATGTGATGCTTTGCAGGATACAGCTCGATCCAGTCGGGTTCATACAACTTCCGTGCTGTCAATCCCTCGAGCATCGTGAGTTTGTCAACTTTGTCACCATCCAGCTCAATTCGATAACTGTTCTCTGAGGCGGCCGGGTACACATCGATGACATCGCCCCTCACCCTGAACACACCAGGTTTGATGTCCATATCATTTCGTTCATACTGCATAGCAACGAGGCGTTCGAGAATCTCTCGTCTGTCTATCTGGTTCCCTCTCTCAATATACATTCGGAAGTGGTCGTACTCACTCGGATTTCCTACACCATAGATACAAGACACAGATGCCACGACAACGACATCGTTTCGAGACCTCAGTGAGTGTGTCGATGAGTGGCGGAGCCGTTCGATCTCTCGGTTGATGTCAGCCTCCTTCTCAATGTACATGTCTTTACTGGGAACATACGCCTCAGGCTGATAGTAGTCATAATAACTGACAAAGTACTCCACTCCCGCATCTGGGAAAAACTGCTTGTATTCCGATGCAAGCTGCGCAGCTAAGGTCTTGTTGTGGGAAATGACAAGAGTTGGTTTGTTGTAAGCCTCTATGACGTTAGCCATGCTGAATGTCTTTCCGGAGCCTGTGACACCAAGTAGAGTCTGGTGCTGAAGTCCACTCTCAAGACCCTCCACTAATTTCTCGATAGCCTGAGGTTGATCACCAGTGGGTTTGAAAGGTGCCTCTAGTTTGAACTCGCTCATCTGCTCCAGCCTCTCAGTGGACGGCACACCTAACTGTAAGTAACCTTTACGGTACCTGCCACGCCTCGATATCGCTCCGTGAATGATGCCTGTACTAGGATTTTCTCAGAACTTGGCATCTGTTCCAGTGTACTAGTTTGACCGAGAGAGATAGTCGAAACTAACAGGGGATGCACTGTCAACTCACAAAGTCCGGAGGAGCCTCTATTAATCTTTGAAGCTCGGTCTTTCCGAGAAAGAATGGCCAAAGTAATTAGATTGCCAAGATTTATCATTAATCACTTGAATATCATATGCTCACTATTCGTCCCACCTTCACCCTTGCAGGAGGGACGCGAGAACGCAAGGTTAGGAGATGCATATGAAGGACAAACTGATTGTCTGTACGTTAATCGTACTATTCCTCTCAGTTTCATTTTACGTACCTGTGGGGATTGTTAATGTAAGTAATGATTCAGCATCAATAATGCCAGAGAAAGAGCATGAATTGGCACAAGCACCAGTGGTTCTATTTGATGAATCTCATAATCCTGGGAGTGACTTTACACATGACAATGAGCTCTTAAATCTAGCAACAGACCTTGAATCTCATGGATATGCAGTAGAGAATATGTCAGTTTGGAGTGAGAGCTTATTGTTCTCAGCTGACGTTGTTATTGTTGCTGTCCCGATGGTTGCATATTCTACAGAGGAGTATCATGTTCTGGAACAATTCGTGGCAAAAGGCGGCGGCCTCTTCATTATTAGTGATAATCCGACTGGTACAACAGCCGACGAGCTTGCCCTTGACTTTGGCTTCACTTTTTATACCTACTATCTTCAAGACCAGGATGACTACATTGTCAATCCATACTGGATCCAATGGGACCGCGTATCAAATTTCGGAAACCATCCAATTACTGGGGGCGTTTCTAGTGTCACCACATATCTCGGGTATGGTATCAGAACATATCCCGGTTTAGCTGTACCTATACTCATAATGGACGCAGATGATAACAGCGAATTCTCAACTGGATTAGCAGCACATGGAACTACAGCAATTATCGCAACTGAATACCCCACTGGACTTGGGAGAATTGTGGTTGCTGGTGATATTCACCAGTTTGCGGGAGGAGACGTCGATACGAGTGGAACTGTTGACTACTATGAAGGTGATAATGACTTGCTAGCACGAAACATCATAGATTGGCTTGCTGGTGCCACCATTCCTGAAAATATCATTGTCTTTGATCAAACCCACATTCCTTTTGGGAGGACTCATGTCCAATCGAGGCATATTGATGTCTTGTTTGATGAAATTCACAGTCCATTTTATGAGGCAATCGGTACCTATTCTACTCTGATTGAATATCTGGAAGGCAATTACTTAGATACATCATATATGGACGTTTTTGACCCTGTTGAATATTCAGGCGCAGATGTAGTTGTACATGCAAATCCAACCGGGACCTTCTCCTCATACGATATACGTGATCTGAAGGAGCACGTACTGGATGGTGCTGGGTTACTACTCATTGGAGATGCAAGTGTTGTCTTAGGTGCAGGTGCAGCACAGATTGCTGAGGAGTTTGGGGCTGAGTTTTATGAAGGAGGTTTGAATGATACAGATGACAATTATGATGATAATTCCAACAGAGTTCGAATGGATGGGTCGAACCTTGCAGACCATCCTTCTTTGAATGGAGTTCATGAAGTAGGTTATATCTATGGTAGTGGATTCAGAACAGTACCAGACAACGCTGTTACTATTCTTAGAACTGATGATGACTCGAGCTCAGGATGGACTGTTGAACCTCCTGGTTCCCCCTCTCCAAGAAATGTTCCTTGTGCAATTGCATTCCAGTATGGCGCTGGAAGGGTGATGATGATTGCCGATGGTGGTATGTTCACGGCTACATATCTCGGACATGGGAATAACTCGCTGTTTGCCATTAGCGCCATGCGGTGGTTAGCACAGGGAAAAAGTCTGAGACACTATTGGTATGGCGCTCAGGCTCTGAGAAACCAAGGTTATGGTGTCATGTCAATGAAGCAATTCAATGCAACAGTTCTTGAAGGGACTGATGCACTCATCTTACCTGTATCCATGGATCCCTACTTAGGCGTAGAGAAGACTATCATTGAAGAATATGTTACAGTTGATGGCAATGGATTGTTCCTGATAGGTGAGGCCTCATTTTACGGTGATGACATCCGAGACATAGCTACAGACTACGGGATCTATTTCGACAGTCTAGGCACGACCCTTGAAGATGAGGATGATTATGCGAGTACATCTTTCTATAATCGGTTCTTACTCGATAGTGGAAACATTCAGACCCATGCTATCACTCAGGGAGTCGAAGGA
>MEHG01000097.1 GCA_001940705.1 Candidatus Thorarchaeota archaeon AB_25 | reverse complement strand
AAGTCCCATATCAACAAGAGGTTGCATCACACGGTGAATTGTTGAGTGTGCAAGTCCAGTTTCCTTAGCCAATCTACTCAGATTGAAGAACTCTTTCGGACGGTCTAGGAAGTGCTGGACCACGCGGGTCTGTGCACGGGATGCAAATATCTTCTCGAGTAGTTTCTTCAATTCATTTTCGCCTCTTGTTAGATTCATCCATTCGTATTGTGCATAATTCGGGTTCCAATCTTCTCTTTGTTGAATGCCTTTTTCAGATTCTCAGGGTTATTACCATTGAATATCACAGTAGGTATCTGTGATCGCTCTACAATTCCAATTGCGACTGGATCAAACAGGTTGTACTGTCCTGCTTTGGTACCCTCAGTAGACAGAATCTCTCTCAGCTGACCGACATCAACGGTGTCCAGTTTCTTAGCACCCTTTTCTTCTGGGTTTCGATCATAGACACCATCAACATTGGTTGCATTGAACAACATATCTGCGTGTACCAGTTCTGCAGAAGCTGCAGCCACTGCATTTGTTGACTGACCAGGCACCATACCTCCCAATAACACGATCTTTCCAAGATTGACTGCGACTTCTAGCTCGTCATAGTCATCAATTATTTTGGGATATGCGAGATCACCGAGAGCAGCAGAGAGTAACTCAGCATTATTCCTTGCCAGTTTAATTCCAAGCCAATCACACTGAGCTTCGCTTGCGCCGAGCTCTCGAGCTGCAGAGATGAAACTTCGTGCTGGTTTTCCACCACCCACTACAACAACCAATGAATGTCCATCTTTGACTAAGGACTTGAGTAATATAGCGTACTCTCTCAGTCGGTCAATACGAACTTGACCGTCATCTTCATAGAGGAGTGAACCTCCAATCTTGAGTACCGCTCTCATAGAATGTCCCCTGAAGCACATACTAACATGCTCTTCTACTGAGGACTATTAATAACGCTTTCTTGAATAGACCAGTTCGTCGAATTTTCGACCAGTCGAAAATGCCTCTAAACAACTATTAGCGCCCTAAATTATCAATTTCCGCTCAATCAGATACTTCATTCATAGTAAATTTCTTCGTCAGTCGGTTTGAAATCGAGTGCCTTGTGACTCTCCTCAAACTGTTCAGGTGAGTTGACTCCAATGATCGGTGCACATACTATGTTTTGAGTAGGAAACAATGCAAGTACTTTTGTTAGGTCTGGTTAGTTTTGTTTGGCCATAACTCTTAAAGGCCAACTACCTTTTTCGAGATTGAGCGGCAGGTGCCGACCCTTGCTGACATCAAGGAGATTGATCCTTTTGTCAAAACTAGAACCTAAGATTAAATCGAAGCGCTGGAAACCTGATGCGGAAGTAGCAGTATTAGAAACCTGGAAGAATGAGGACACGTATGAATTCAATATGGACTCAGGTAAAACACTATACACAGTGGACACACCACCGCCTTACCTATCTGGACCAATGGGTGTTCATCAGGTCATTCATTACACCCAGATTGACACAATCGCACGATATCGACGTATGCAAGGCCTTGAGGTGAACTTCCCATTAGGAATTGACCGGAACGGACTTCCAGTTGAGGTCCGTGTCGAGAAAGAGCTTGGAATCAGTATGCATGAAACACCACGTGAGGAGTTTCTCCGCCTTTGCAAGGAACGTCTTGATGATGATGAGAGAATTACTCTTGATAGTTTCAAACGGCTAGGCATTGCCTTCAACACCTATGAAGACGAAGGCAGCTATCGAACAGACAGTCCTAGATACAGAGCTGTGACACAAGCAACCTTCATTGATATTTGGAACAAGGATCTTGTTTACAGCGACTATCGTCCCAATAACTGGTGTTTCGAATGTGGTACTACAATAGCTGATGCTGAAGTAGAATATGCTGAGCGCCCTACGAAGCTCCATTATCTCTACTTCAATGTGGAAGGATTGGAACCTCTCGAGATTGCCACAACAAGACCCGAACTACTCTGTGCATGTGGTGCAATTTTCGTTCATCCAAAAGATGAACGGTATACATCCTATCAGGGAAAGACTGCAAAAGTGCCACTCTTTGGAATGGATGTTCCCATTATACCAAGTCCCACTGCGCAGATGGAGTTTGGAACAGGCGCACTAATGGTATGCAGTTATGGCGATCAGGGTGATATCATGGCATTCCGTGACCATGCACTTACACCAATTGCAGCCGTTTCAACTGATGGGACTATGACAAAAGCCGCAGGTGAATATGCAGGCATGAAGATTGCAGATGCTCGAAAGAAGATAGTGACTGATCTAAAGGAAAAGGGACTCATTTTCAAACAGGAAGACTCTATTCAAAGAGTGCCACAGTGCTGGCGAAGTTGTACCCCCATTGAGTTCATTGCAATGGATGAGTACTATGTGAAACAGAAAGACTTCATTGCAGAACTTCACAAAATTGCAGCTGATACTCCTTTCTATCCGAATTTCCACAGACAGGTTCTTGTAGACTGGCTCAACAGAGTAACGATGGACTGGCCTGTGAGCAGGCGACGCTTCTACGGGACTGAGATACCGATTTGGTATTGTAACTCCTGTGATGAACCTGTAGTCCCAGAAACAACTGATGAGCCTAGATATTACCAACCATGGCGAGAGGACCCTCCGTTCACAAAATGCCCGAAGTGTAGTGCTGAGGATGGCTTTAGGGGTGAGGAGCGGACCTTTGATACATGGATGGACTCCTCAATCAGTGGGATGCAAGCTGTAGGGTATATGTATGATGATAAGCTCTTCAACAAGGGCTTTAGCAATGTCATGCGACCTCAAGGAAAGGACATTGTGAGGACTTGGCTTTACTACTCTCTACTTAGAACACTACAACTGACTGGTAAGCCTGCTTTCAGTGAGGTGTGGGTTTCTGGACATGTAGTAGATGATAAAGGAGAAACTATGAGTAAGTCAAAAGGCAACTCGCCTCCACCAATGCCCCTTGTGGAGAAATATGGCGCAGATGCAATGCGAATCTACGGTGCCTTAGAGGCGGGACTCGGTAGTGATGTCCGATTGTCTGAGGATCGTCTTTCAGGTGTGTCAAAGTTCATGACCAAACTCTACAACGTTGCCAGGTTCATCTCAATGTTCCCAATCCCAGAACCTATTTCCTTCAAGAATTTGACCCCCGTGGACCAATGGATACTTGCTGAAACAAATGCTTTGATAGAACGGATTGTGCCTGAGTGTAACCTACTTGATTTCCATAAACCTGCCATCGAGATACGTGGCTTCACATGGAACTTCTTCGCAGACCATGTGCTAGAGATGGTAAAGGGACGGTCTTTCAATACAGATGGTGCATTCACAGAGGAGGAACAGAAAGCAGCCTGGTTCACTCTACATGAGGTTTTGAAGATCATATCACTAGTCTTAGCTCCAATGACTCCCTTCATCACTGACAGAATATTCAGAGATCTCTATGATGAGCAGGGAATTCACAGATACAACTACCCCTCACTTGAAAAGACCTGGAAATCATCACTAACTGAACATACTGAATTGCTGATGCAGACGAACTCCGGGTTCTGGAAGTTCAAACGCGAGAATGGCCTCTCTCTTAGACAGGGACTTCCTGAGGCATTCATCTCTGAGAAGTTGAAACCGTGGACCAAGGACCTTCAAGCAATGCATGGCGTTGAGAAAATCAGCTTCGGTAAACCAAAGGATGACAAGTTCGTGGAAGTAACCCTTCCTGAGTCTGAGGATGTAATCTACGTTCTTCCACCCATGAAAGAGAAAGAATGATTGGACGACTATCGTTGTCCAATCTTCTCATTTATCCCACTAAAACTTCATTTTCATGTTCCGTGGGAAACTTCATACTATTCGTAACTAAACAGTATTTTCCAGCCAGCTCGAGTGCCCTCTCAGCCTTTGGTTTGAGCTCTTCAGACTCTACCTCAACTTTAGCCTTCAGGAGCAGTTTTGTGAACTGGAATCCCTTGTCAACCCGTTCAAGCGTTCCATGTCCCTTGCATGAGAATGACTTGAAATCGAAGCGCATCTTCTTAGTGAAAGTCACAAATGTGGTCATTAAGCAGGTGGTTGCAGCTGCAACAAAGAGGTCCTCTGGAGAGATTATTCCTTCAGGTCCATCAAACTCTGGGGGAGTTGAAATCTCTATCTTCGGTTTTCCCTCAACACTTAGATCGCCAACCCGGCCATGTTTCCAGTCGACAGTAACTATGTACTCATGAGCATCATCAGTCATCTCTATCACTGTAATTCGCAGGCTCACACCTGCCGAAAAAGGGTTTGGTTATGTCACTCAACCACAACATCAGTTTCATACGAAATTCGGCACTTCATACTGTTACCAATGAAGCAGTACTTTGCAGCCAGATCGAGAGCACGGTCAATCCTCTTTCGAATGTCCTCTGAGCCAACTGCTATCTTGGCTTTCATATCTATCCTGGTGACCTCAAAACTTCTTCCAACTTTTTCAAGAGTTCCTACTGCATCACATTCGAATGACTTGAACTCGATTCGCATCTTTCTTGTGAATTCGATAAATCCGTTCATGTAACACATTGTGGCTGATGCGACAAAGAGGTCTTCAGGAGAGTGAAATATTGCCTTCTCTGGACCACCAGATGGTACCCCAGTCTTAATCACAGCTTTTCCTTCAACTGTAAGATTACCACTCTTACCACCAGTCCAAACAAGTTTCACAGGGTACAATTTCGGTTCTTCACTCACATGATACACCTAACCACTGTCATACACTACCCATGAAAAAGGGTTTAGTCCGGGCAAATTATTCTACTCTCATCGCTTTGAATACAGCGAAGAACGGAATTCTTCTCTCTCTATCAAAGAATTCGTCATCATCAATTGGTTTCGGTTCTGCGAACTCAAGTAGATGAAATCCTGCACTTGAAAGAGAGTTGAGGTACGTAGAAATAGTTCGATGGAAAAAGCTGATGGGTTCTGGGAAATTGTCCCCTTGTTTGGTCTTCCAATATCGTTCGTACTCCTCTTCTTCGAAGTACCGATCGACCTTGAAGTAGAGCCCCTCCCGTCTTTTTGTATCAGGGTCTTTCTCTCCCATCTCCCATGAACCCGGTCCATAGAAGTTGAAAGCGGGATGAACTATCGAGAAGACCAAGGTGCCCCCCACTTTCAAGACTCGTTGGAACTCTCTCATGGCATCCTCTAGACCTGGAACATTCAGTAGAACAAGGTTGGATAGAATAAGATCGAATTCGCCATTTGGGACAGACTCAATGTAACAGACATCGTCCACTCTGTAGTCTATCTCGACTCCCTCATCATCTGTCAGCTGTTCTGAGGTTTCTATTAGGCGCTGTGACAAATCAATAGCAGTCACTTCTGCTCCTTTCTTGGCATAATATCTTGCTAGGTATCCTTCCCCACAACCTGCATCAAGCAGTTTCTTGTCCTTTACATCTCCCAGAAGCCTCTCAACACAAGGGTTGAGTATCTTTCTATGATGTGGGGTTCCCTCTCCATCAATCAGGCCCGAGAAGGCTTCGGCATTACTTTCCCACTGCTCACGCATTCTCTCGTCCATAACATAGTTGGAGAAGCAAGCTCTTCTGAAGCTTTCGAATCTCTAGATTTTGTCCCATACCTTTCGAATGTCTTTCCCTGTATCCTCAATTAGTGAAGCCATAGCGTCTTTATCCGCAAGACCAATCTCAGCTCCAATTTTCATGATTGAAACGTGGGCAACCATAACCTTTCCATCCTCTTCATAGACTGTGAAACTACATGGAAAAATAGTACCCATGTCTTTGGAGATGTCAAGTGCTCTCTTCGCAAGTTGTGGTTTGCAAGCTAGCACCATTGTATATTTTGGATAGTCATCAAGCCCCAGCTTCTGCATGAGCATACCGTGCATTCCCTTTGTGAGTTGGATACCAAATCCCTCGCTCAAGAGAGCCTCCTCAACTCTCTTTATTGTTTCATCATACCCATACAGGACCTCTTTACGTAAAACGTCGACCATATCCGATGTCATGGTGTTCTCAGTAAAATGGCTTTGCATAGGTATTGAGTTCCAATCAAGATAAGAGCAGGTAAACAGAAAGAATCCTTGGTGTGCTACGTTGGATGAAGAAGAATCGGTTTCCGAAGATGAAGAGATGGAGCGAAATCCTGCTCTCGTTTTCGGTGCAGCCTCATTCCTGAATGATACGGGATCAGACATGATTGCACCGATATGGCCTACATTTCTTACTACACAGTTGGGACTTACTCAAGGTCAGGTACAGATAGTCGATGGTCTTGCATTGACAATCACTTCTCTTTCGAAACTCGGTGCAGGTTATGCCTCAGACCGCACTGGAAAGAGAAAGGCCTTCATCACGCTAGGATATGGCTTGTCAATGGTGGCAAGGATTGGGTTTATTCTTGCGACCTATGCATACCAGTTCTTTCAGATAGTTCTCTGGAAATCTATGGACCGCCTTGGAAAGATACGTGGCCCGCCTCGAGATGCAATTGTAGCGGGACATGTGAGCGAGAAGGAAAGAGGCCGTGCATTTGGCACACTCAGAGCACTTGACACAGCTGGAGCAGTATTTGGTACAATCATCACAATCCTCCTTTTTGATCTTCTTGGATATACTGGAATTATCCTATTAGCTGCTCTCCCTACCGCTGGGTCTGTGATTGTTGTTAGTGTGTTGGTTAAAGAAAAACGTGGCAAGGACATTTTCAAAGGTGTAAACTTTCATGGACTTGACAAGAATCTGAAGATATTTCTCATGGCCTCGGTAGTTTTCGCTCTTGCGACCTTCAGTTACTCACTGTTGATTTTATACTCTGCAAATATTGGATACTCAGTCCAACAACAAGCTCTTCTTTACTTACTATTCACGGCAGTCTATGCCACCTCTGCATACCCCTTTGGAAGGCTTTCTGATAAATATGGAAGGAAACCCATTCTTGCATCTGCCTTTCTGTTTCTGATAATTACATCAGCATGGGTATTCTTGGTTCTTGATGCATTGATGATAATACCCATGTTCATCTTCTTTGGACTTGTGAATGGGGCTCTTGATCCTGTCCAGACAAGTTTTGTTGCGGACTTGGTTGAAGAAGAACGACGTGCAAGTATTATTGGAGCTTTCCAGATGGCTACGGGAATCAGTGCGTTACCAGCAGGGATCATAATTGGATTTCTATGGGATTTCTATTCAACACCCGTGTTTGCATTCACATACTCAATAGTCCTAACTCTGATTGCGCTCATACTACTTTCCCTAGTTAAAACAAGAGAAGATGATGGTGGACCGGGCGAGATTTGAACTCGCGACCTCCCGGACATTCGACCTACAGGCCAAACCAGTAGGTTTGCGAACCGAACGATCTACCAGGCTGATCTACCGGCCCATACAGAACGTCCACCGACTGATGATTCTTAAAACCTTGTCTAATACGGTGGAATGCTCTAGTCTAGATCTCGATTCCAAAAGCCTCAGAAAACCGTTCCATCCTAACGAACTCTCTGAGGAACTCCCTTCCTTTCTCAGTGAGGAAGTATATCCTATTGTCACTCTCAGGATTCGCTTCTCTGATGAGATCTTTCTCAATCAGTTCGTCGAGATATTGAGTCAACCTATCATGAGACAGGTTTGCAGCATAGAGTATCTTTGTCGGACCTACGCCCTCCTCACCCTCACTCTGGATAGCACGCATCATATCAGCTAGGATGCGCATCTTTGAGCGATAGGCCCGTTTTCTACTCATTCTACTCTGCCTGCCTTGATTAGCATGACCAGAAGTGACAAGAAGCCTAACAGTTGTGAAACTTGGCTCAATAGGTACATACCTGGATTCATAAACGTCATAGCCACCATCATGTGACTTAGTAAGATGAGTGAGAATCCAAGTAGGACATAGAACGCTAACCTGCTTCGTGATGAAAAGTAGTTGATGATGGCTTGAATAACAACTACCACGAGAACAAATATTGCTATGACCTCCAGATTTGAATCTACAAGGATAGTAGCTAGGAGTAGGCTGACTCCTGTCATGTTCTCATTGTTCAATGACTCTCGGTGACGTGTTGGTCTTGTTGCTATCACGAAAAGAAGATACGCCATGATTCTAGAGGCACCATATGCAATCGTTACAATTGAAAAGATTACAGCACTTGATGGTCCATCCACACCGAATTGAATAATGAAATATATTGTTCCTATGACCCTACCAAACATCCCTGCTGATAGGACAAGGAATCCCGTTGAGAGATCAGACAGTTTCTTTTGGCCAGTCAGATTGTACGCACGAGTAGCATAGATAGTCACAATCAATGCGATTATTCCGCTGAAAATCTCAAAGATTAGATCCAATCTAATCAATGCAAATAGTCCATCTTGCATTTGGTGACGCCTGCCCTAATCTTGTCCGTTTTGGTCTTATTATCAATGGATGAATCATCTATGACTTTTGGATGATTCTATGACATAATTCGCGGACGATTTTACTGGACGAATCATCCTGACAATTCGTTCATCATTACTTTATATCCAAACTTCACAACAATATCTTAGATGGAAGCTACCGACAACTGCAGGAAGCGGTCAGCAATCCTGAACCGCTGTGAGAGGCGGGGTAACTCCCCGCCCTTCCATCACCTTCTTTCTATGCGCTGAGGCGAACAATGATATTCGAAACAACGAACATCTATCCCTGAGCCCGAGGTTGTTCGAATGCTTGTCGATGTGCATAATCACTTCTCATACTACCAAAAGGATATTGACCGTGCGCTGAAAGATATCCATGAAAATGGTGTTCTCATGGTTTCAGTATCAACCGATTTTCCATCCTACAATGACACATTAGAACTGGCAAAACGTTCAGAACTCATTCTACCCGCATTCGGAGTACACCCTATGGTCGCGCATGAGCATATGGACCATCTTGAGACTATCCAGAAAACTGCTGATGAGGCTTTGGTGCTTGGTGAGATTGGTCTTGACCGGATGTGGACTGAGGACACCTCACACTATCCTGATCAGGGCCTCCTTTTAGAAACTTTCTTCGAGTCTGCGCAAAAACATGACACGATTGTCATTCTGCACGTTGCAGGGGCTGAAAACAAGGTCCTTTCCATGTTAGAGAATTATTCAATTCGCAAGGCAATCATCCATGACTACTACGGTTCAATCGACCTAGTAGAAAGAATCATCGACACAAATCTATACTTCGCTTTCGATAGAAGCTATTTAGAATCATATGAGCCTGAGATTAAGGGTTGGAAGGAGCGTCTTGCGATCGCCACGATGATTCCTGACGACCTTTTCCTAATTGAAACTGATGGACCTAACAAGCCCCCAAGGAGAATGCCATATGAGGCATTACTGATTGTTGCAGAGAGAATTGCTGAGTTACGTAAGACAACTGCAGAAGAGATCGCAATCCAATCTAGCAAAAACCTGCTCAAATTAATCAAAGATGACCCACGACTATCAAAATATGCTAACATTCTGGAACGAAGCTAGAAATTGCTAAAATGGCGTTTCTCATGTTCCAGAAGCGTAGCCCCTTGGAAAGCTTTTTATTCGAACTATTCGCGGGGGAGTTTGATTCGCGTCATACGGTGTCAGGCCGGAAGCTGTCGGCGAATGCCAAGCGATGATGGCTGGTGATTTCCAGACGCGACGACAAGATGCGGACGTGAGATAGACTGACACGTGAGAGTGTCAGAATCCCCTCAGGTCTAAGAAACGCTCAACAATGTGCAGGAATAATTTGGGTAAGCCATCTCTGCTAACCCCGTTACGCCTGTACTTCATCAAGCAAATTATAGTTCA
>MEHG01000096.1 GCA_001940705.1 Candidatus Thorarchaeota archaeon AB_25 | reverse complement strand
AAAGAGAGAATCTACATCGAAGGAGAATTGGATTCCGGAACCACCCCCCGTGGATCCGGGAGAGAGTCCAAGACCGACCTACGAGAGATTGGAGAACTATGAAGTATTCGAGGAGAGAAAAACAAAATGGATGGACAACCACACGACCCAAGAACCGAACCATGGTAATAATGAATGAAATACGGATAATCCGTAACGGAGGAAAAATGAAAAATGATACGAACACAAAAGATTGAACCAATATTCGGAGATATCTCCACGCCCGAGAACGGACGTGAGGTGGACCCATTTACTGATTCAGAAACTGTAAGACTTGTTGCAATAAACCTCGAGCTAGCAGTAAGGAATCTGATCAGTGCAAATGCACCACCAGAGAGTCTCGTGATTACAGCGGACATCGGCACTCAGAAGATCATGGCCATTCCCACAGCGGATGGCGACATTAAGGTGCTAATATTCGAATAGTAATCACGGTGAATGCAATGGACCCGGTGTATTACCGGGGTCGCCACGGTCACCCCGGAATAGTAGTACAGTATGTATGAAAAGTGAGGCGTCTATATAGCCTCAGTCAGTACATCTACTTATTCTCACGCCGTTAAGATTGAATCCGAAGATAATGTCGGATGGGTCCCAATTAAAACGGCAGTACACATTTCAACCAGTTTGGAGACAAGAGATTAGTGAAGCTCATCCAACATTCTGATGAAAGGAGCGAACATGATTTGGATGATGAACCCTCTAAGCTGGAATGGGATCTTCTCGCTTTGGAAGACTCAATAGAAGCTGAGAAAGTAAGGCTAGGTGGAATCAAAGCAAGACTCGAGGAAATAGAAGGAAAAATCGATGAAATCAAAGAAGAAAGTCCAAGTTTGACAGACTCTCTTAGAGCAATTTTCTCGTGGCGTAATTACTCCGTGTATCTTGCTACTTCATGGGTATTTACTGCATTTAGCTATATGGGATTGTTCTTCAATCTATATCTACTTGAGCTGGACTGGGAATATGTGTTAATTGGATCAGTTCTATCAATCATAAGTGCAATCTCTGCAACATCACGTTTGATTGGGGGGTATATTGGTGATGTATCCAATAGAAAGAATCTCTCAGTTGTTGCCATGTTCATGATGGCAGTTTACAACCTGATAATGGGAATCTTCGTGGAGTTTACATGGATTATCATTGCACTTTTGTTCTTCTCAACAATGGATGTTTTCAAAGGTGGCTCGACTGCATTCATAATGGACAACATCCCCAAGGAGCACAGTGGATTGGGAATTTCACTTTTCACCGCAGGTCGGGTTCTTGGAATTGTCACTCTCGGTGCGTTTATCATACTGACTCAAAACTTGGAATTTAAACAAAGTCTTCGTCTGATGTTCTTGACTGGGGGTCTGTTTCTAGTTGGAACCACAATTGTACGAGCTGTTTTTCTTGAGGGGAAAACTCCAGAAATAAAACGAGAAGGGGTATCACTCGTTAGGTCATTCATCCAGGAAAATAAGAGAGCTGCCAATTTACTATTCAAAGCTGTTCCTGGAATGATAGCCATTGTTATATTGGACTCATTAAGTGATTCACTGTTCAAGTTTGGTGCGTACATCTACATCTATGAAGAGATTGGAATAGAAATTCCTGGATTAATTCTGATGAGTATTGTCACCATTATCGTGTCAGTCCCACTGATGCTAGGAACTGGTAGGATGTCTGATCGACGAGGCGAGAAAAAGACAGCATTGATTGTTTACAGTATTATGCCAATCTGTGCCTTGCTCCTCGTGATAGCTCCCATTGTTCCTTACTGGGCGCCCGCGTCTTTAATCAATCAAGCAGATTCATTGTTTTCTGGATTTGGAGCCTTCTTCTCAATCCCATTTCTTGCGTTAGTGCTAAAATCGGTCAATGATGCAGTATGGTATTTGTTACTACTCACCATTATCCAAAAGAATCTCCCAAGACAAGATACATCGAAAATTCTCAGTGTGTTCTGGTTCATTGTTTTTCTGTTTGCCTCAATTGGACCATCACTCGGAGGATTTGTATTCGAATATTTCTATCAGGGACATCTCTTCATTGTAGTGCTCTTGCTTAACCTCATTATACTTGGATGGATTGCACGTCAAGGCATCGTCAAAACGTCTGAAGAGATTGAGAGTGCTCATAGTCACAGTGGTGGGGAAGATGGATTTGAGTGAAACATCTGTGGAAATAGTCAAGATTCTGAACAAAACATACCCTGATGCTCCTGCCACATATCTGAATTATCAAAATCCGTTTGAGATGCTGATAGTAACAATCCTCTCGGCACGAGCCACAGATGCTGGTGTGAACAAGATATCTCCAATACTATTCAAAAAATATCCCACTCCCGAGAAGATGTCAAAAGCGAATCTTGAGGAAATTGGTCAAATTATAAGACCTCTTGGAGCCTTTAACAAGAAGGCGGCGTACATCACTGAAACATCTCGCCAGCTTGTAGATAGGTTCGATAGCAAAGTCCCCAAGACAATGGATGACCTCATCTCATTTCCAGGGGTTAGCAGAAAGACAGGAAACGTAGTTCTTTCAGTTGTGTTTGGGCTTAGTGAGGGTGTGGTGATGGACACACATGTCATGCGTGTCACGGTTCGACTTGGATTGAGTGAACATGATAAGAAACCGGAAAAGATTGAGAGAGACTTGATGGAATTACTTCCGAACAAGTTGTGGAACGATTACGCTAAACTGATTGGTGCTCATGGAAGACAGACCTGTAAGTCCCGGAAACCCAACTGCATCGAATGTTCACTTAACAAGATATGTCCCTCTGCTGAGTTTGATGAGAAATAAAGCTCAACGGACTTCTAGGAAACAACTTATCTGGATTCTGAAATCACTCCAGACTGTATAACCTTGACAGGTGGAATCATCCAATGTTAGACATCCGATTCATTCGAGAAAACATCGACCTGGTTCGTGACAACCTGAAGCGGCGTCGAGACGATGAGAAGTTGAAGGAGTTTGATCATCTTCTCAAACTTGATGAGAAAGTGAGAGCGCTAAAGAGGGATATTCAAGACCTCAGGACCCAACGAAACAAGCTCTCAAGAGAGATTGGTGAACTGAAGACAGCGGGTGAGGATGATTCCGAGATTGTCAAGAAAGTAAACAAGGTCAACGAGAAAATCAAAACTACAGAGTCTGAAACAAATCAGATTGAGCAAGAGCTCAAGCGAATCCAAATGAGCATACCAAATATCCTTCATGAAAGTGTACCATATGGGGCCGATGAGGAGGACAACGAGGTGGTGAAAGAGTGGGGCGGTAGACCTGAGTTTGATTTTGATTTTAAGAGTCATGTCGACCTTCTTGAAACTCTGGATGTGGGAGACATACCTCGAGCTGCAAAAATAGCAGGGTCAAGATTTTACTATCTGAAGAACGAACTCGTCCTCTTGGACATCGCAATGCAGCAGATGGCACTTGAGATGCTCTTGAAGCAAGGATACAGTCCAATCTATCCACCATTCATGATGAGACGGGAGGTATACGAAGGTGTAACAGACCTTGCTGATTTTGAGAATGTCATGTACAAGATTGAAGGAGAGGATCTCTACCTTATTGCAACTGCAGAGCATCCTTTGGCAGGAATGTACATGGGGGAGATATTTGAGCCAACAGATCTTCCTCTAAAACTCGCAGGAGTAAGTGCATGTTTCAGAAAGGAAGCTGGGTCTCATGGAAAAGACACAAAGGGAATCTTCAGAGTGCATCAATTCAACAAGGTGGAACAGTTTGTGTTCAGTCTACCTGAAGAGTCATGGAAAATCCATGAAGAGCTCATAAAGAATGAAGAAGGCTATGCACAGGCTCTGAAATTACCATATCGGATTGTGAATGTCTGCACAGGGGATATAGGGATAGTGGCTGCAAAGAAGCTAGACCTTGAATTCTGGTTTCCAGGACAGCAAAAGTACCGTGAGGGCGGTTCATGTAGTAACTGCACATCCTATCAATCAACTAGGCTCAATATCAAGTACCGGCTGAAGAAGGGAGGTACAGAGAAAGCATACCTTCACACATTGAATAGTACAATGATGGCAAACCCACGGACAATGGTAGCAATCATAGAGAACTATCAGAAAGAGGATGGAAGCGTAGAGATACCTAAAGCATTGCAGAAGTATCTGCCATCTGATATGAAGGAAATAGTTCCTCAGAAGAAGTGATCAATCATATCTTGAGATTGTTTCTGATACTAAATACTTTCTCAGTGCTCCAGTCCACGTATTCTTCACAGAGGTTCTTAGCAGGTCCGATACGGAGTATACCTTTGGGTGGAATTCCTCCCGAATCCATTGCTCGAAGGAATTTGCATTCAACCGACCCCCAGTTATCAGTGAAATCATTCATGAAGTCACTAATCACTGAACGAGCAAAACTTCGTTTTTCTTTGAAATCCTCTTCAGCCTCATCACCAGTAGTCCCAGTTAGAAGTGCAAGGGCGAGTACTGCCCCACTGGCAGCACCACAGACCTCGCCACACCCAGCAAATCCACCTCCTAAAACTGAAGCTACACGCATGCAGGAATCATCAAATCCAGGCAATGATGATTCACGGTCTACTCTAATCATGACACTTTCTGCACAGTTGAATGAGCGTCCATTCTTCTGTTCCAAGGTATGTGACTCCAACATCGGCCGAAACTAACCACTTCAAAAGCATTGCTTTGAGGTGTTCTGGTCTAACATCAAGCTTAATACGGGCTTTCTTGATGCCAAGTTTGGGGAACATCATTGACAACTGTCCAACAGACATTCGAAAAGTTAGTCTCCCTTGCTATCCAAAGGGAGCAGGAAGCGTACGATTTCTACATGAAAGCCGCCGAGGATTCGGAGCTGAAAGCATCTTCCAAATTGCTGAAAGATCTTGCAGGCCAAGAGGTCGTCCATAAGCAAAAATTGGAAGAGGCGCTCAAGGAAGGAGTGTGTGACACCTTCACCTGTAGCTCTGTTGAAGAAGTGGAAAAATTAGATTTGGACCAATATCTTGTTGATATACCACTTCTACCATCATCATCACCTCAGGATGTGCTCATTGTGGCAATCAAGAGAGAGGCCGCTGCTAACAGTTTCTACAAGGCTCTCTCTGAGCTGACTGGTAATGCATCTCACAGGTCTGTCTTTGAAACTCTAGCAAAAGAAGAAGAGACTCACAAGACTAGACTGCAGAGTATGTATGATGATATCTTCCAACCAGACATGTGAGAGGGCTTAACTAAAGCCCTCCCATTTTTCTTCTCGTTTCATGTCTTGTGCAATTTTTGTGCCGCGATGAATGTTAGACCACGTTTGGTAAGTTCTTCTGCAGTTCGGTTCAAGGCATGATGCTTGTCAAGGTAGTTCAGCAGATTTAGGGGCATGTGACCTTGTTCAATGATGTCAGATTTTGATCTGAAATAATCGAGAATGTCACTGGGATAATCTCTCCCTGCATCAATCTCAGGAACTGCACCCTCATGCTTTGCACTTATGTTCTTTACATGATCAGCGATATCAAGTAGCTCTGAAAGTCTATCATATGGTTGTCTAACGATGGATTTGTAGGTTTCAGTGATGTGATGTTCAATTCTAACCACATCCTCAAATCCAAAGGCTTCACGAATATATGCAGCCAGTTCGATAGTACTGTTATCTACACTATTTGAGAGGTTGAAACCAATCAGTGGACTTGAACCATCATCTCGACTGAACAGTTTTGCAGTCAACAACGTCCAGAAACAAGCATAGGGATTATCATTGCCCATGTAGACGGATATCTTAAACTCCATGTCAATCCCAAGTTTGTGCATCATGTAACCTAGTAGCACACTACCCGGATTTATATTGAGGACCTGTTTTACACCATACGTTGTATAGTAGTGAAAATACTCGTCAGCCCATTTCAGTGGAAATTTGTTTGGCATCCCAACACCTCCAAAGTATCCAGTGATTGTGTCTGGACCTCCAAGATGTATATTGACAGGAGCACCATCTTCACCAGGATAGGTCCCCTTCGTATCAAGCGTTTCCACATATGAGGCATCGACAATCTGCATACCTGCAGCAAATGCGAGAACCTGATCGTCTGCAGTCTGCTCAGCCATGTTTCGAACACGAATGAATCGACCAGGCATGAGTTCCTGTTTCTCGATTGACTGTTTAGCCTCCTCAATGAGCCATGGGAAGTACTGACATGCACTTATCTCCAGAGTGACTGCGAAACTTTCATCAAATTTGGTGCTGGCGGCTATATCTCCAAGAATCTTACGTCGATAGTCAGGTATCGAGATGAACGCATCATCGTCACGTTGTTCTTGTAGCCAAGTAAGGTCTTTTACATAATCAGAGTCTTTTGCTTCAAGTTGTGCAAGAAGATTCTCAAGTTTCCTTGCTTCCTCGGCTTTCTTGTTTATCTCATCCACACCACCGTACTTCTCAATCACTTTGAGAAGATCAGTCACGAGTGGATTGTCATCACGGAGAAGAAACTCATTGATTTCTTTCAGACGAGTATTATCGATTTTCAACTTCTGCCTGTTAGTCATATTAGGGGCACCCCTTTTGTTCAAGCAACTAAATATGGTCCGAGTGACCACATGTTCGGAGTGTGTTACATCCTAAAAAACGATTCCGACCCAGAACTTCGTCTACCCCTCACCAGGCTCGTCGATAGATTCCTCTAGAGGTTCAAGTTGTTCAAAGCCCATAGTACGAAGATAGGATCGAATTGTTGGACCTATTATGAGTGCTACAGACGCACCAATAACAACCTGTGCTAAGTTAACTGTCACCAGCTCGCCAATTGCAAAAGGTAGTTCGAAAAGAATAACCTGTACAGTGAAGTATCCTGTTAACATGATGATAGCTCCAACAAGAACTCCAATAATGTCCCACTTAGATAACCGAACGTGTTCCTTGACCTTGAAGCTGAAGTAACCAACAGCCATAGCCTCGAAACCCTTGACAACAAGAGTAATTGGTGCATAGAAAGTATAGCCGCTAATCACATCTGCGAGCGCAGAACCAACTCCACCTGCAAAGAAACCTCCAACAGGTCCTAAGAGAAGACCGCCTAGCATCACCATGGTGTCTCCAAAGTTGAAGTAACCACTTGTTCCGGGATATGGAATCTGGATAATGAGGGTCATTATTGTTGCAAGTGCAGTCATTATGGCAAGTAGAGCAATATTGATTGCAGAATTCTTCCCTATGGGTCGAAAGTACTCCATCTCCAATTTTCAGACACCTTCCACGTTACCGACACTTCTCCCGCAAAAGCGGATGCATATAACCTTGAGCCTATTAGTAGTGTTCGCTCATTTGGTGGTTCTTAACGGGCTTAACCGCACTTTTTTAACAAACTAAGCATAAGACCGTAGTGTGCGCAGTCTGAAATATCAGCTGTGGCACTAACAGTATTGAGGTAGGGAACTATGTCAAAGAAATGGATACAGACTGCTGATTGGAAGAGTGAAAAACACGTACCTGCAATTGAGATCAAAAACGTCGAGGATGGAAAAGCGTTTATTGTAGTTTCCGTTGGTAAGGAGATTGCGCATCCAAACACGACAAATCACCACATCAAGTGGATGGACCTTTTCTTCTGGCCGGAAGGAGAGAAATTCCCAGTGGAGATAGGTTATTGCACATTCGACCACCATGGAGAGTCAGCTCAGGGTCCTGATACTAGTGGAATTTACAGTGAGCCTGTTGCTAAGTTTGTCTTCAAGACTGGCAAACCAGGCACATTGATGGCCACATCTTATTGCAACATTCACGGACTCTGGAAGAGCGAGGCCGAGCTCAAGCTCTAAGATTCGTTTACGAATTGGGTTGAATTGGGCCTACCTAGTTAGTGCCCATCAACATTTTCTTTCTTACTTCATTCTCTGGGAGAGTTGAAGCCAGTTGGAGTAATCTATGACTCAGAAAGGGCGGCCCCCCAGATTGTATGACCATCAGTTGTTCCGATTGCGATCATTCTCTTCCCTACATGAAGAGCAAAATCTCCTGACCCAAAATCTGCTGCCACAGCCTCCCAAGGCAGGATTGCAGACAGTTTGTACTCTGTTCCATCATCAGTTGTAATGACATATTGGTCCATTATCTTAGAAACCATTCCTGAAATTGATATTTCCTTCATTTGGTCGTTCATCCTATCCAATCCGCATCATCTGAATTTTCAGCTGATAAAATTGTACCTAATCATCTGACCGCATAATCCAACTGATCAATTCAGCAGTCATCTGATTTTCAGCCATGAATTGCTCTCGATAGTCTGAACGCGCGAAGGCGAGCAGGACATTCTGCATCCCAGAATCAAACCCAACAATCTTCACAGCTTTTTCAATTACGTTTGGGCCAAACGCAACAAACGTAAACAACATTGCAACTCCAAAGAGACCAATGATTAGAAATGTCCAAATGGGGATTGGATTAGCTCTCCATATTCTGTCCCCTATGAATAGAAGACTAAAGATTAAGAACGCCGCGAGGAAGCCATCTGCAATCAAACAAAGAGACTGGTATCTGTCAGTCCCATCATCTGGATGTGCGTGGTCTTCGCATACTTGAATTGGAAGAACTTTCATTTCCGGCATTTGTGAGTCATATCTATGTCGTACGTATGGACCGTAAGCATATTGCCATGAGCGTCTTTGATATTGCTTTCCAGTCTTTGTGATTTTCATACGTACAATTTCTGTCGCTGGAGCACCACAGACTGGACAGGTCCTAGGAAATCGTGCCTTTAGAAAATCAACCTTGACAAGCGGTTCATCAAAGTATTCCTTTCGAGGGCTCATCGACTAGGCCTCCATTTTACAGGTCTTAAGCTGAAGTGTAAAGAGTGTATCGAATAGAGCCGTTTTTGGGACACCTTTATTTTCAACCTCCTACATGAACAAATCATGTATTATGGTGAAAAGGTCCGACTCAGAGCAATTGAAGTGGACGACCTTGATGACATTCTGAAGTTCTTTAACACCCTTGAGCTCCGCCAGTACTTGAATAGCCAAATCCCAATGTCCAGACAAGCAGAACGTCAGTGGCTGGAACGTTCTACTACGATGGATCCCTGGCGTGACGGTGGAATGACTCTTGCTGTGGAGGACAAGAAGACAGGGGAGTTTCTTGGTACTGTGAGTCTCTTTGATATCTCCAAACAACACAAACGGGCAGAGTTTGGAATCGCTCTTCACAATCCAGAGAATCTTGGAAAAGGATATGGTACTGATACAACTCGTGTGATGCTATGGATCGCTTTTCAAATACTAGGTCTCAATAGCGTGTATCTCATCACAATGGACAACAATGAACGTGCACAAAGAGCGTATGAGAAAGCGGGCTTCAAGAACGCAGGGGTATTCAGACAGGGTGCTTATGTAAAAGGATCTTTCCACGACTTCGTCATAATGGACATACTCAAGGAGGAGTTCCTCAAAGAGTATCCGCCGGGGACCGAAGTTGGCAAGTCCTGAATAATCGATGAATGAAACGCAACAATCAAAAAGAGGTCGAGACGTCAAGCCGTTTGATTATCTCCCGAATTTTGTAAGGAGACAGACCTGATGCCTGACGCAACGCTCCAAGACCGCTCAATCAATACCATTCGTTTCTTGTCTGCAGATGCAGTTCAACGTGCAAATTCGGGACACCCGGGAATGCCAATGGGCGCTGCTGCTATGGCTTATGCGCTATGGACCCGACACCTTCGCTTCAACCCGAAGAACCCGGATTGGTGGGACAGAGATCGTTTCATCCTCTCTGGTGGTCATGGATCGATGCTGCTCTATTCCCTTTTGTATCTGACAGGCTATGGGATTACTATTGAGGACATTAAAGACTTCAGGCAATTAGGTTGCAAGAC
>MEHG01000095.1 GCA_001940705.1 Candidatus Thorarchaeota archaeon AB_25 | reverse complement strand
CATCATGACCTCTACTTCTAAGGTAGTCCTCAAGAAACGCCAGAATCTTTTGTCCAACACCCTCGTTTCTATAATCCTCCAACACAAAAACAACTCCAATGTATGGGATATTAGACCAGAGATATTCTATGCGTAGATAGCCAATTGGATTTCCATCAAGTTCAGCGATAATGATCTCATCATTCACAATCTTATGTCGGATCACCTGTTCTGTAACATGACTATCGGAAACTACACACCACTCAAGAAGCTCAGGTCCTGCAAATCTCACAATCACCCGCTCATTCACGCTCATTAACACGCGACCCCAATACCATCTCATGTGCGGAAGCTACTGAAGTAGTTTCCGAATTCTTGCTATGTAACCATATCAGGTTCATCAGCAGGATACTGCGCTTTTAGTGCTTCGAAGTCTGGGTCAATGTTCACCTTGAAGAGTACTAGAACAGACAAAAGGATGAACAGTGAGGCTATTGGACCCCAGAACAAGTACCCCTGTGTGACGAGGGTAGCCTCACCAGGAACAGGAACAATCTCGGGAAGAGCAAAGATGAAACCCCAGAGAAAGGCTGAGAATGCCTGCATACCATTCAAGGGTATTGAGGGGAAGCTCGTGTAGAACCCTGCTCGACCCTCACCTGTCATTATCTCATCCTTCTGTGCAAAGTCAGCATAGACAATGTAAGGAAATAGATAGTACCCCGCTACTCCAGCACCTGCGAATGCAAGAAGTAAGAATCCTGCAGCAGATGTTGTGATGACTAGAGTGAACGGTAGTGAGATCACTGCCAGCATCATAGAGATTTGGAGTGTGAATCGTTTACCTTTCTTCTTAATCGTGACTTGATAGATTAGGAAGAAAACAAAGACGACTGAAAGCAGCTCAACTCCAAAGATGATGAATTCGGTAACACCGAATGTTAGGTAATCATTGATGTAGGGGAACGCAGTTCGTACAATCATTGAGATTCCTATTGAAAGCAATCCCTGGGCCACTAACCAGCCAACAAAGTCACGGTCCTTGAGAGCCTTTCTCAGGTCCTTTTTGATTGACGGTTGAGGTATGAACTTACCTTCTTGGCTCAGCCCTTTCAGTGAAGGGAGGAATCCGAGCAGCTGGATAACTATGAATCCCAAAATCATGTAAAGTATCTCAGGTGGTAGAACCCATGTAGCCTCAATGGCTATGAACGCGGTTCCAAAGGTTCCAACAACAAAGCCCATGAAGTTAGCTACGTTCTGCCAAGCTGACACAGCAGGACGTTCTTCAGGTTCAGTAAGTTCCGGCATCCATGATTGAAAGGGTGTCATTGTCATTCCATAGAAAACCTTGAACAGGCTCAAAGATATTGTAGCATATAAGAAGAGCCCAATCACATTTCCTTGCGCAAGGAACAGGTGTGGACTGAACACCAGCATGAATGAGATGGCCATCAGAGGAGCTCCGACCATGATGAATGGTTTTCGTCGCCCCCATCGTTTCGTTCGGAATCTATCGCTTAAGTTACCGAATGTCAGCTCAGAAATCATGATGGATAGATAACTGAGAGCAATTGCTGTACCAGTGTATATTGCTGGTAGAGATTGTATTGAGAAATAGAACAAGGCGCTAGCAAGGTCTAGCATGTCAAGCATTATGCTTGGACCAAGACGAGCCATTCCGAAGTATATCTTCTGAATACGCGTGAGCAATCTCTGGCCTCCATTATTCTAGAACTCAAAACCATCTATTAAGAACACTGTCTATCAGAAATTGAGTGTCCTACTCTCTGAAATCTTGGTCTTTGTATTCCTCTGGATTCTTTTCGAAGGTTTCTTTGCAGTATGGATTGCAGAAGAAGTACTTCTTGCCATCGTATTCACTCACAAGAGTCGCGGTGGCTGTGACTACATCCATTTTACATATGGGATCAATTGCGACTTCTGGAGTCTCTGGTTCAGTATCGTCAGTTTCCTCGTATTGCCCTGGGTCTGCATTGAAGGTGTCTAAGCAATATTGATTGCAGAAGTAGTACCTCATGCCATTGTAGTCACTATAGAGGTCGGCAGTAGCTATCTCGACCTTCATCTTACAAATTGGGTCTATAGCTACATCTCCTTCGTCATAGGCAGCCGGTGGAACACCACTTTCAATGACCTCAGCTGTAGTTGGTTTGAATCTATTCAGACTAAGTGCATTTGTGACAACACTGACACTCGACAAAGCCATAGCTAGGCCTGCGAATTCAGGTCTGAGAACAAGACCTAATGAGGGATATAGGAGACCCGCTGCAATGGGTAGTAGTATGATGTTGTAAATCAGTGCCCAGAAGAAACCTTGCTTGATCTTGGTCATTGTGCTTTTTCCAAGTTGAATTCCCGTGACTACATCAAGAAGGTCATCCTTCACCAGTACAATGTCACCAGATTCAACCGACACATCCGTTCCAGAACCAAGTGCAATACCAACGTCTGCTTGGGCCAAAGCAATCGCATCGTTAACTCCATCTCCGACCATGGCAACAATTCGGCCGTCCCGTTGGAGCATCTTCACTTGTTCAGCCTTATCACTTGGTAACACTTCTGCTAGAACATTGTCAATGCCAACTGTCGATGCAATTGACTTTGCAGTCTCCAATCTATCGCCAGTTATCATCCAGACCTCAATTCCAAGATTCTTCAGGGTGTCAACTGTCTGGACTGAAGAGGGTTTCAGTTTGTCAGAGATCCCCATGATTGCTAAAGCTTGATCATCATGAGCAGCAAAGACAGTTGTCTTGCCCTGTTGCTGAAGCATCAGTGTGTGACTCTCTAACATCGAGAAGTCTATACCGTTATCAATCATGAACTGGTTGCTTCCGACATGAATCATTTTACCATTGACAACAGCACTGACACCTTTTCCTGTGGTGTAAATGAAATCTTTCGAGTTTGCGATGTCAATACCTCGCTCCTGTGTTTCATAGACAATGGCTTCGGCCAATGGATGTTCACTATTCTTCTCAACTGAGGCAATTAATCCAAGAGCTTCGTCTTCTGAGAGCTCACCAATGACAAGAATGTCGGTGACTGTAGGACGTCCAATTGTCAATGTTCCAGTCTTGTCGAAGACTATCGTGTCAATGACAGGTATTGTCTCAAGTCCATCACCAGTCTTGATCAGGATCCCATACTGAGCTCCTTTGCCAATTCCTACCATTATAGCTGTTGGAGTGGCCAGACCAAGTGCGCAGGGACATGCAGCAACAAGTACGGCGATTGTGAAGTTTAGGGCAAGTGTCCACTCGATGGCCATAATCATGGTCCAGAAGAGGAATGTCGCTATTGAGAGTATCAGAATAACAGGTGTAAACACACTGGCAATGGAATCAGCCTTTCTTTGAATGGGAGGTTTGTTTGTCTGTGCCTCCTCAACCATCCGTACAATCTGGTAGAGAACCGTATCCTGTCCAACCTTTTCGGCTCGGACCCTCAATACTCCATTCTTGTTCACCGTCCCACCTAAGACTGAATCACCAACAGTCTTACTGACTGGATCTGGTTCACCAGTAATCATTGATTCATCAACTGAAGACTTTCCCTCGAGTACTTCGCCATCGACAGGGACGCGATCACCTGGTCGAATCAAGACAATGTCATCTACCTCTACGTCCTCGATTGGAAGCGTGATTTCTTCACCGTTTCGAACAACGATTGCTATTTTGGCTTGAAGATCCATGAGACTACGAATTGCCTTTGAGGTCCGTCCCTTTGCTATTGCTTCTAGAGTCCGGCCTAAAAGGATGAACGTGATTAGGAGAACTGCTGTGTCATAGAACGATGAATAGCTGGTTAGAAAGAAAGTTGTGGCAACTGAGTAGAAATATGCAGCACTTGTACCCAGCATGACCAGCGTATCCATGTTAGTTTTGAGATGTCTTGCTGAACGGAGAGCAGCCTTGTAGAAGGGATACCCACCAATGAACTGCACAGGTGTAGCAAGCGCAAACATAATCAGGGGTCTCATCGCGGCTGGAATTATACTATCAAACAGATGGAAATGAATGAGAACTACAGGGATCGACAGTAGTAATGAGAATGTGAAGAGGCTAAGATAGTACGTACGTTCTTTTTCTCTAGCAAGAGACTCCCTATCACCCTCGATTCCCTCTGCCTCATCAGGTTCGAATCCCAATCCTCGAAGAATCTTCTTTACAATCTTGAAGGTCAGTATCTCTTCGTCATATTCAATGAGTAGCTTCTGTTTTTCAGGAAAGGTATTGACAGTTATTACCCCATTCTGTTGATTCAAAGCCTCTGTAATCCTTTCCCAATCGTTTTCAGACTCCGCACTTGCTATGGTCATGGTCATTGCGGATCTCTTCACTCGATATCCGGATGTATCTACAGCTCTCTCAAGCTTTGACCTGTCCACGCGGGAGGAATCATACACAACCACAGCTTTCTCATCAAGGAGACTGACAGTAGCAGATATCACTCCATCTTCATTAAGGAGCGACTTCTCAATGGTCGCTACGCAGGAAGCACAATGCATGCCGTCTATCTTCATTGACATACGTTGCTTCTCTTGTATAATTGGGGGGTCACTCATCAAGGAACCTCTGTCTAAATAGTTTTTAACAATCGTTAATGATTCCTAGGACTAATAACGCTTGCGTTATGTTTCATCGATCCTACAAAAATCAGCCCATGTAGATATCGCTTTCCTCAGTTTCAGCGGCTTCACTCATCATGCGTAGGAGTTCGTGGAAGGTGTCTTGGATATTAGCACCGGTCCTTGCGGATGTTTCCCGGAAAATAGCAGGAACCTCGAGTTTCTCGATGAAGTATTTTGTGAAAGCCTCACCTTCCTCCGTTGAAACATACTTTCTCTTGTCCAAACTCTCTCGAAGGTCAATCTTGTTCCCAATGATAACTGTGGGAGGCAATGGTCCCATATTCTTGTAAGCTTCGACCAACCATTTACTAGCATTATCAAAGCTTTCTCTTTCCACGACCGAGTATACTAGTAGAATCCCGTTGCAGCCGCTATAGTAATGCCCCCGAACCTTCTCGAAGGTCGGCTGTCCTGCAAGATCCCAGATAATGAATTTCACAATATCCTGTTCAAAGAGAACACGTTTCGTAGCAAGGTCTACTCCAATGGTGGCAAGGTGTCCCTCAATGAAGTCCTCACCAAGATAATTGCGGCGTATGCTTGTTTTACCAACAGCACCATCACCTATGAGAACGGCTTTCATGATCTTACTGCCGTCGTCTTGGTCACGCATGGTGATTTTCTCCTAAGCACATTTTCCGCAGTTTTGTTTGTAGCCAGATTGACCTCCTGTGTCAATTGACCACGGAAACACCACTGCATTACACAACTTAAAGTTGGTGTTGCAGAATGAAAAAGCGAGCTAATGATTACACCTCATTATCATTCCTGAAACAGAAGTCAGATATTGAAATTTTCTTTGTTGGCAGACCACCACTTATCCCACTCTTGTCTCATTTTCTTTCGACCAGACTCTTGAACGCCGCCAACAAAAGAAGGTCCAGGATTTCCAAGAGCCCGACGGATGAGGACTATCTGTCCCATGTGACCCATATAGTGCAGTGCAATTCTCTGAATGCTCTGGAGCAAGTTTTCTCCATAATCAGGGAATATGACCCTCTCTAAGTCTTCATCCTGCAGTGATTGGAGATATGAGAACCCAGAGGCAGAGATTTTGAGATATTCTTCAATGAAACGAGCAAATGTCATTGGAACATCGGTCTTTGAGATTTCCTCTTTCGTTGTACCGTATCTAAAATAGTGTGCAGTATCCTTGGAGATTAACTCAATATCTTGGCAGGTGCTGCAGAGAACCATATGGAAATGTGAGGCACAGTGTCCAAGAATCCACATGATGCTGTTGAACTCAGGAAGTGACTGAGCATGGATATCTTCTGGACGAACGTTGAGAAAGGAATTGAGGAGATTTGCCTCTGCGGTTTCGAGTATATTAATGGAAATCGACTTTGGATTTGGGGACATTGTCCGAACCACCTTGGGATGTTGACTCGCTCATGATCCTCCTAATCTCTCTTTCCAATGGAGTGAATACGATGATGTAAAAAGGAGGTTCTCCCTAACGGGACAGGAGGGAGATTAATGAAAAACCAGACGCCCTTCGCACTTTGTTTCATTGGAGGTCTTTTCCTGATCCTTGCAGGGTATAACCATGGAGTTGGGACCATTTTTCTGATCTATGGCGTTGTTCATTCGATTTCCGCGCTTGCGTCATACTATTTCATCATCGACAGTATCTTGTTTATTCTCGGTCTCATCGCATGGGCGGGAGGCTATGCTGTGATAATAGGTGGATATCTTCTCACTACCTCTCATGTACGTCTTGGGAAATTTGTGATAGCAATAGCTGCAGGGTTTGGACTCATCAGCTTCATTCTCACAATTCTATGGTTCTTCCTTGTTGGTGGATGGGTAGGGCTACTTTTCCTGACTTGGCTCATTTTGAATTCATTGTGGGCTCTAGGGCTTGTATTGACCATAATCGCAAGAAGTAGGGCAAAATGACTTGATGATGGATTACCACTCTACGACATCAGGTAGTTTCTTTGCTGAATCAATGGTGTGTTGCGCCTCTTTTGGTAAAGGTGCGATGCCATCGAAACTTGTCTTATCAACAAAATCTCTTGTTACACGCAATAATTCATCAGGCGTGACCTTTCTCAGCTTCTCGATGTCAAATCCAGAGTCATGATACAGTCGAGCACGAATGCCTTTGACACCAGGTATCCGTGCGAGGTCTGAGAGTTTCACAAACTCCTCAATCACATTGATTTCAAGCCTAGACCTCTCTGCTAATTTCTGCCTTAACTCCGGTGTTTTTCCAACCTCTAGCATCTCGGTTATGTCACCTATACCAAGATTGGCTAATATAGCAACGTGGTCGGGCTGCAATCCTCTGAATTCCTTAAGCTTGAATGGTCTTTGTGACCTTGTGACCTTGATTTTACCAAATCTGATTCGGTTTGCTGTTTTCAAGAGGGCTTTATCATCTATGAATTCAAAGTAATAAGAAAGAGTCCACATGAACTTGGAAATCCTTTTCTTGTCTACATGATCTTGAGTAAATGTTTCTAGGTTCTGAGTGGTAGCTGTGTCCAATGATTGACCGAGTGAATTCAAATAGGCTTCAAATTCCTTCGTGCCTTCAATACACGCTCTTATCGTGTTCTCAGTCTTTCGTTGTTTCTTCATGAAAGAGATGAACCCATTTTCATCCATGACCCTTCAACCTCATTTAGATGGACTAGGTGGTCTCAGAATAGGTTTCTGGTTGACGTGGTTTACCATCCAATCATGACAAATCATTTTTCAGAAGAGGAGTAATTGAATCACTGTGAGGTTTGTTCAATGAGTATACAGGATAAGTTCGAGGAAGAGATGAGAGATATCTGTGAGGAGTATGCCAACTTGCTCAAACAGAAGAAATTGATTGACGAACAACTGGAAACATTGCATGACTATCTCGAGGTCACAATGAGAAAGTACGACAAGGAAGAATATGATGATCCCAAGATTCCTGTCTCAGTTGACAAGATTGTGTATACAAGTGAACGAATGCGGAAGGGTGCCAAAGACAAACTCAGAGAGATACTCTCCTCTAAACAGTGGTCGGAAATATACAAAGAGAATGAGGTTGTGAGTTATCGAGTATCTCTAAGAGATTGACAGGAGATGTGACAAGTGGAGGATGAAAAACAAATCATAGAACATCTGATCAAGCAGTTCGAATCCAGTTGGTTGATGCTTCGTCAATGTATCGAAAATGTTCCCGATGAAAAATGGGATGTTGGTCTAAAAGTAATTGACAAACCTTGGGCGGAAGCAAAAGGAGAGAATATCTGGTACTATTCAGATAGAGTCTATCACATCATTCAGACCGTGGAGTTCTACACAAATGATGACCCAAAGACTATGAAATGGGGTGGTAGGATTGGAGGAATTGAGTGGAGGAAGGAGAGTCCTGAGGTAACCGCATCACGAATCAAGAAAGATGACATGCTAGAGTACCTTCAAGAAACAGAAAACAAACTCAGGAAGAAGTTAATGTCATTCTCAGATAATGACCTCTTTGAAGATGATGGATTTTCTGAGTGGCAGGATTCGCGATTAGCAAAATTCCTCTATACAATGCGACATAGCATGTGGCACATAGGTGAGTTGAGTAGAGCACTACGAGATTATGATTGCAAACGAACAAGTTGGCAATAGCAAAAGTCTGATAATAGAACTCAATCCTCTGAGGATGAATCAGAATGAAGAATTTCGAAGTAGAGAACAAAGCGGATTTTGTTGCATCTTGGATTACATATCTCGCAACAGCAACAGGTATCCTGAAGTCTATTGGAAAGGACGTGGATCTCGTGGATGTTGCGGGATATTCAGCTTACGCGTTTCATCTCAACACCTCTAAGGGCGAAACATGTCCTTCAGCTCCGACAGTAGCACCATTCAGCAGGTTTGCAGAGGGTCTAGAAACATTTGGATGGAAAGTTGAGCAGAGTTGGGAGGGTCCTGCATACAATCCAAGTGATGATGAGAAACAGATCGAGAGAGCAAAGAATTACTTCAAAGAGGTCAAGGACACTATCACCCAGACGGGAAGACCCGTCGGTATCTGGGGAGTACCTAATGTTCCTGAATTCGGGATTGTCAATGGTTTTGATGATGACAAATATGTGGTGAGTACCTTCAGAAGCTTGCCCAGTATGCCTCTGAATGATGAGCCAATCTCATACCTCAATCTGCATGCACCTGGCGGTCTCTTCAAGATGGTTTTCAGGGACCCCTTAGATATCAATGATGATTCTGTACGGGATAAGGAAGCTATCACACGTGGGTTGGAAATTGCGAAAGGTGCAGAACAGATAGAGGGGTATGTGTCTGGACCGGATTCATTTGATGAATGGGCTCTGACATTAGAAATGGGGATAGTCCCAGATTCAGAGAAAGAGAGTGAAGAACTAAAGGGGAATACTCAGCTAAACTATCATGGCAACTCATACGTTGCTGCTTGTACGCAAGAAGGCCTAGACCTAGCAGCAGCATTTCTTGAGAGACTTGCTGAACGCCACAAAGGGCAGTCATTTGCTAAGAAACTAACTCAAGCATCTGAGAACTACAAACAAGCTGCTGCATTCATGAAAGAATACACTGAGCTGTTTCCATTCAGTCTTGACAAGAACTGGAATCCCGATGAATTCCCAGACGGGAAGAGATACCAAGGTGCAAGGTTCCTAAGGAAAGCTAAACCTCATGTTGAATCCGCCATTAAACAGATGGAAGATGCACTCAAGAAGTGGAAATGATATCTGTCTGATTAGTACCAAGTCCGCAAATACTATAGCAGAATAATTAGTGGTATCTGTGAAGAGTTATGTCCAGTCTAGAAGAAGAGATAGATAGCATAGAAGAAGTAGCCCGGAAAATCTACGATGCAATCTTTGATGGTCTAGATGTTGTGGAATTGGAGGGTGAAGTTTATTCAATCAGAAAGACATCGAAAAGCAAGGTGAAACTCGTTGAGAAAGATGGGTTTACCTATATTGAACAGAACCCCCACAAATCATCAAGATGGGCGAAGCTTGCCCAAGATGGTCATCAGATAATGTGGGTTATGCAAGGGCGGAAATATCTAGCTCAAATCAAAGATGGAAAGTTCTTGAATCTGAAGAAGTAACGACTTCAACGGTGGATTGCCTATTCACTCCGTTTGTCTTTGAGCAGGACTACTGGTGGAACGCGCGGGACATGATGACAGTCGAGATGGAGCCGACCCGCTTGGGATTTGGCAAGTGCCTGGACAAGCACGGCGACGATCCGCGAATCTGCTGCCTCGGCGCGGACATCTCCGACTCCATCGCCGT
>MEHG01000094.1 GCA_001940705.1 Candidatus Thorarchaeota archaeon AB_25 | reverse complement strand
AACCTAGTTCTTTCAACAATCTTAGTAAGGGAATATCAAGAATGACCTCCCCAGCATTGTCTGCCAGATAGAGCAGACTGCCGCTCCTGGATTTGAGAGACCTCCATAGATTCTCCGAGTCATCAAGAGCAAATCCTTCGGCAAGGACTGAGTCAAATACTTCAACGAGTGCCCCTAGTTCAACACTGTGTTCACCCGAATTGTAGTCAATGACATTTCCTGCAATTGAAGCTGCTAGACAGGCTCTCAACCTTTCATATCCCTCAAGACCGTCAATCTTCTTCTCAATAAGAGGAAGTACCTTGAGAGCAGACTCATTACTTACTCTCTTAATCTCTGAGTAGGGGTTCTCATTTCCTGTGATTGTATAGAGCTCTTGATGGAGCTTTATTGAAAGTAATATGGGTGGAAGATTATCTCTATAGCCCTCAGATATGCGCTTGAATACAATGGCGAAAAGCCTGTTCTGCTCGTCTTCATCTTCTGCCAGTAGTGGAAGCAGTGTCTTCATAGTGTTAGCAATACAAGCAGAGCAATCTGGAATGAGCGGGGTTTCGATACGGTCACTCATCATCGGCTTCTTCCTTTGATGATCCATTTTTGGTCATTAGATATGCATCTTCACCATCGCGATAATAGCCGCGTAACACACGACGAATATTATACCCTAGTTTTTCATAAACAGCAACCGCTTCTTCGTTCGTCTTCCTTACTTCAAGGTAGAACTCAGTCGCCCCGTAGCTCATCATTCCCTCCATTCCCGCATGGATGAGTGCTTTTCCAATTCCTTTGTTCCTCAACGCATTAAGGACTGCGACAGAAACAATGTGTCCTTTCTTCACAGGCAATCGCCCAAACCCAGAGATCCCCCTCTCAATTCTGCACATAATATATCCTATGACTTCCCCTTCATGTTCTGCAACAAAGAATGCCTCGGGTGCGTGATAAAAAAGCCCCATGAAGAACTGGTCTGGGTAATTCTCTGGCAGGCATCTTAGGTTGACTGAAACCACCTGTTTGATATCATCCGGTTGAAATTGACGGATTGTGAACGGTTCATTCATGGCTGCATAATTCGAATTTCATACATCTTTTATCACTTATGCACGCGGAATTGTTGTTGCTTTCTCAAAGCTTATCTTGAAAATGATGTGAAACAATTTCATGTCTATCATACTTGTTGGTGGTTCACCTGGAACTGGAAAAACAAAGGTCGCAAAGATACTGGGTAGCAAGCTAAGTGTAGAAGTGATCTCACTTGGAGAATTCGCTGATGAATCTGGGTGCATCACCGTAGAAGACAAAGCCCGCAAAACGGGGATTATCAATGAAGATTGTCTTGTTGATGCTCTTCTTAAACTCACTGAGGATAAGAGTAAGAGAATAGTCATTGAGGGTCATTACATCGACCTAGTGCCTAGCTCATCTGTTCAATGGGTATTCATTCTGCGAACGCATCCAGAAAAACTAAGGGCTCGATTGTCTGAACGGTCCTATTCAAATGAAAAAGTGACAGAGAATGTGGAAGCTGAAGTCATGGGAGTCTGTCAAATGGATGCACTTGATGCATTTGGTGAGGCAGAGGTATTCGAGATAGACACAACCGAATTAAGCGCACCACAGACTGCTGAGAAAATCGATATGATGTTGAAGAATAAGTCATCACCAACTCGAATAGACTGGATGTCGCAATTGGAAGAACAGGGACGACTTGATGAGTTTCTTACCGATTAGTCTTCTTTCTCTTTCAGAGCCACCGCGAGGAGTGCAACTACAGCAGCAATGATCATAGATATTGGGGTTGGACTTGCATAGATTAACCCTTCCAGAGTAGGATCAGCAGTCACTGCAAAAGTGACAAGAAAGTACACTGTACTTCCTGCCATCGCTAGCATTGCTGCAGGGATAAGTGCTAGCCAGGTTGCTCTCGGATTTTTATATGCAAAATAACTCAATACAATCATGAAGACTCCTCCAATAACCGGGAACAAGTAGATGACTCCACCACTTCGCAGTAACGCATCAATGAATGTATTGAATCCAACCTCTGGAGGAACTCCAGGTTCACGGATTATTACCTGTAAGAATTCAGTTGTGATTGCCAAGAAACCTCCAACTATCAACACAAAGGCTGGCCATCGATAGGTGAGTATCCCCAACTGACGTCTTCTCAGTTGTTTTCTAAGTTCCTGCGCTTTTCTTTGACGCTCAGATTCCCTACTGACATCAATCTCTCTCTCCTTCTTCGTGAGACCATCACCAACATCGTCTTCATCACTCACATCGTCTATAGCATCGATGAGATCTTCTGCCATATCCTCTGAATTCGAACTGTCTTCGTCCATTCTTACTCCTGATGCTTGCAGGTGTTCACGTATTTAAGCATCAGTATCTGCGAAGCTTTCTTGATGCTGGAAAATTACCAAGCTGTTCTAGTTCCTGAATAATAGAATCACCAAATATCTCATCAATCATTTTAACGACTTCTGGTTCTTGAGCGGTTGAGGAGAGATTTGTTATTCCTCTGCTCACTCGTTGTTCCAGGCTATCATCTCCAAAGTATAATGAATAGACAAGTGCGTCTGCAAGTCTTTCGAGTATGGGAATGCCCTCTCGATCAGGATGTGCTTCCAGACTTGAATGAAGCTGACTCAATGAGTCAAAGAGCTCTCTATACACTTGAGGTTGTTTTGGTAGTATAAGCGGTAGTTCCTCCATTATTCCCGTGTTTAAGCAACAGGTTAGCTGAGAATAGTTAGTGAGGTACCTGATGGATATTTGTCTTACAAGTTTTGAATTCAATATCAACCCAAGAACGCGAAGGTCTGCACCATGATAGAGCGGCGTGATCTTAACGATACCTCCCCCATGCGTTATTCCCCGGGCTTTCAAGATGCAACGTGGGTACCTGTAGTTCTTTGTTGCTACAAGAAACTCATTTTCGAACGATTTCTTCAGGGCCGAATCTTGGAAAAACCAGTCATCACAAAAGAAGACATGTTTGTCAATCAATCTGTATCTCTGAACGCTTCTTCCACTGGTTATGTAAGGTGTCTTGAACTTCGATGTCTGTTTCTTCCTCACATGTTCTTTGGGGATATCTCGACCTCTTCCTGCAACAAGAAGGTGTTTCTGTCCTCTCTTGAGAATCTTGGCAAGGATGTGGTCATGATAAATAGGAAAGACTCTACTTTCTTTAAGCACACTCGAAGACACAATGTTTGATTGCTCAAGACCATATCTTCTTGACTCAACTCTGATCTCATGCTCTCCATTAACTTTCGTCCGTTCACAGAACAAGCTTACCATTTCAAGTGTGACATCATCAAAAGGACTACCCTCATCTACAATCTTCCACAGCTTGGTATGATTCAGAAGATAGTCTCGTGTCTTCGCGAACTGCTTCACTCGCAAGAAGCTATTGGGAACAAGCAAACCGAGTTGTGCATCATCCTTCATCAGGGACAAAGATCTCACAAGAAAATGTGCCGCACTATTCCAAGTGCCATCTCTCCCTCCACCAACTGAATATTGATACATGCTTAAGATGTGGCGTCTCTCAATGGGTCCTAGAATACTTCCATAGGGTGGATTACCTAGGACAATGTCAAACCCTGGGGATGTTCCTGAGAATACTGATGGAAATACCTTGTGCCAATGAATGGGATGAGTCTTGTCGAATTCCTCCTGAGTTGAATCACCAATCTGTTCCACATGACCAACCAAACCGACGAGACTGTTCCCAACAACAACATTGGTTAATCTGGATAGGTTACTGATTTTGCACCATGTTCCAAGTTTCTGAACACACGAAGTAACTGCTTGTTTGTCCAAGTCTACACCATATAGACAATTCTCAACAATTGCTTTTCTCCGTACAGGCTCTGTATTATCATCATCATGTAACGCGATAAGTATCTTCGATAACCACGCACCAGCTGATAGAAGGAAGACACCATCTCCAACAGCAGGATCAAGTATTGAAATAGTCTTGACTTCTTTCACGAGTTGTCTTCGTTCAGAATCCTTCAGATTTTCAAGATCCTCAAGATTTCGAATTTCAAAACCTGCCTTATTCGAAATCCAAGCGAAAATCACATCACGTGCAATTTGTTTCGCAAGAGGTTCTGGTGTGTAAAAGGCTCCAGTGCTTTTCTTATGAGCTCTGCTAAACTTGAGATGTTCGTCTGCAGATCTATGATGACTGGAGTTGTTCTTCAATCTGATCCAATCCCTTTAGCCTGGCATTAAGCTGCTCTCTCTTTCAATTAGGGACATATAACAAGAGCGGAAACTATGTCCAAATAATAATGAGATATTAATTTTTCATCTCATAGAGGAAAGGTTTCTCAATTGAAACTGATTTGGATATGAAAAACGAAAGCGGTTGGGCATCGAGCCCAACCATCTGTTAATATTATCCTACTTTGGTTCCACAGTTCGGGCAGAACTTGGCTCCTTCTAGTGCTGTTCCGCAGTTCGAGCAGAATTTAGCACCGGCTGGAGTTGTTCCTCCACCGCCGCCTTGCTGTTGGCCACCTTGGCCCATCATTCCTGAAGCTCCTGCCATGAATCCCATGCCAGCACCGAAGCCAGCACCTGGACTCTTGCCAAGTGATTCTGCTGATTCCTTGACAGTTTCTGAACCCAGCAATTGTGAACCGCTCACCCCACCTGTCTTCATGAAGAAGAGTCGCTCACGATACTTCTCAGTAGTATCGATCCCCTCAAACTTCAAATCCACAAGCTCCAGACCAATCCTCTCGAAGTTCATTCGAACTTTGGTCTTAACCTTGAGAGAGGTCTCGTCTAGCTGTGTGAAGACTGCCTGAAGATCATAATGTGCGAACTCGTCAATTATACGCTCATTCATGAATGAGCGCAGGAAATCATTGACCTTCTTCGTTGAGAAGGCGTTCTGATTGCTGACTACTTCGTTCGTGAAGATCTTCGGCTCTTTAACTCTGAACCAGAAGTTTCCATGGAACATTAGGGGTGCCAAGTCACTGGTCTGACCTCTTCCTCCGTACTTGCCTTGAAACTGTGATCGTGAGATGAAGATACAAGTGGCTTCAAAGACATCGCCCTTGACCTTTTTCTGCAACCAACCCACGAGACCAGGCATGCTACTTGTGGTCAGCTTGTGACGGCCAGCAAGGAAAGTATCCAAAGCTTTACCATCCCTATAGAAGATGGCAGCTTGGTTTTCCATAACAATTAGCTGTGATCCCCATGAAATCCTATTATCGGGATAACGCCAAACAATGTGATCTGGACTGGCGTTAGTCCATTCTATCGCGTCGGCCATAATTCATCGACTCGGTATGTTGTATCGAGCTCTAGGATGGATAGAGTTCTCATATGTTTTAAACATTGACATGCTAAAGTCCACGTGTCAAAAAATGGTTATCTTTTGCTCCTAAGCGCCGAGTTATATGATATGGCGAAAATGCCCATGTGTGAGATGTGATGACGGAAGATCCATCTGGGGAAGAACCTAAGAAACCATTTGTACCTCGATCACGTCCATTCAATCCTCTAGCCACATATGTTGTCTATACTGGACTTGTTCTCGTTGGCTACATACTCTTCTGGTTGTGGTCTTATCCAGCATTGATTGCATTCACCATGCTATTTGTCATAATTCTGATTCGCGATACGCATCATGTTGTGAATACCTACGAGATTTCCTTTGCCAGAAAAGCTGCGATTGTGAACCTCTGTTATTCACTGACATTCTTTGTCGTTCTCATTGTTAATGGTATTGCACTATCTCGGGGTCTGACTCCACCTATTCTGCCTGAGGTCACAGAACTTGCTTCTTGGTCACCAATATTCATCCTAGGAGGCGTTTTAGGAATGTCCAATATCAAGCGCATGTATGGTCCAAGAAAGACTGGATTTCAATATCCCTAAATCACAGTTCAAGCACCATGAGATCTTCACCAAGCACGACCTCTGCATTGGTTCGTCTACTCACTATCTCGATGACCTTGTCTCTGTTCGCGACAACCTCTGGTGAAAGGTGGGTCAGTACTATCTTTGATGGATTGATCTCTTCTGTTATCTTAGCGAGTTCACTAGGACTCGTGTGCACACCCTCTGGATGAGGACCATCAAGCCAGTTACACTCGTGTATCAGTACATCTGTGTCCTTTGCCAAATCTATGATGTCCCTACAGGGAGCTGTGTCTGAGGAGAATGTCAGACTCTTTCCGTTATGTTCTACTCTGAAGGCACGTGTGTCATAGGTGCCATGCAAAGTTGGACTAGTAATTACCGTAAGATTGCCCCGAGGAATCACATGATTCTCATCAAGAATCGTGGTTTCAATCGATATCTTCTCTCTGAGATACTTGAAAGCAATTTCAAAGACTCCTCTAGACCACTCCTTCACTGTTGGTGGTGCAAAAATATACAGGGTCTTGTTGTGTCCTGATAACCAAAGACTTTGACACAGGGGTAGAAAATCCGCACAGTGATCGATATGGAAGTGGCTAATGAAGACTGAATCGATTGTTCTGAAATCTATCTCAAGCTGAGTTAATCGATGAAGAACGCCTGAACCGATGTCAAGTAGAACTCTACGGTCCCCATCCTCAACTAGAATTCCTGATTGAACCCGCTGGGGGTCAGGATAAGACGTACCGGTACCCAACAAGACTGCTCTCATTTCAATCATGAAGCCCTGATGCTCAGTGTGTATTCAGTCTTCCTTTGTAGTACTACAGAAGACTAACGAGTAAAGCTGGAACACTTGGGTTTGATGACGTTAGTGAATGTGTTTACAAGAAGTCTGAGGTCTCTGATTATCTTGACATGGTCAATTTCTGGAGAACGGAGTTTGCGGCCGATTTCTGGACATGATACGGCACGAGCGCTTCTAAGTAAAGGCAAGCACTCGACTAGGATGTCCCCACTCTCTACTCCATTCCATATCTCCTCAAGTGCTTTTACTACATTCTCTTGCTGCTTGAGAAGGAGATTTCTATCCACACTTTTTCCTGCATCCTCTAGAATAAGACCAGTCATACTTTTAGCTTCTGCCAAAAAACGAGATCCCAGATTTTCACCTGTGATGAAGGACCTATGCATTTCCTTACTAGACCGCTGGTCCACTCCCGGTCACCAGAAAATAACTCGGTAAAGCACTATATATTTACCACTCCTTCCAAGATGGCATATCTACGGACCAAATCTGAGAAACATTGACACTGGAGTGGACAGATATATGCAAGTGATTGTTTTTCGCGCAATACGAGTAACTCACTTAACTTGATTAGAATCCCATCGAAGTACAAACTACCTGTTTTTTGAAACATGAGCCTAACCATTGAAGCGCGCCAATACACTACGAATTGATGTACACAAACTGATATTTAACGTGGCCAAATCGGCTTTTGTCGAACTTTTTTTTTCAAAATCAACACCGATTTATACTACTAGTTCCAGTTTCTTACTACTGCGTGGGCCTTCGGGCCTGGGAGTGAAATGAGCTTGAGTGAACAAATGGATTTCAAGACTCTAATTCAATACCTGAGCGCAATAGCATTAGCATTATTCTTCTTGATCTACTTGCCTTGGACGTATATGTCTGATGCAGTACTTGCTAATGCTGGATTGACTTGGGTATACTACTTTACTCTAGTAATCGGACTCATGTTCCCGATGTACTATGCTATAGGAAAAGAGAACACGGCCTGGATTCTTTTGGGTCTATCCCTAATTCTTAACTCCATAATTTGGATGGCGTTGGATGCCGCACAGATTGTAGCTGCAGTCTTAGTTCTACTCGCTGGGCTACTGTTCTTCATCACGCCTTTCATTGAGAACCGAGTTGGGAACTGGGATCTCATGAGGAACCTTTTCCATTTCCTGAAAGGTCTCTTCCTTGTTCTCGCTGTGGCCTTCTATGCCAACTTCGACATGAACGGAATGATTGGACTTACTAGTGCCAACCACATCATGCCCCAGTTCATCTACATGGGTGGGGGCATAATGGTTGCTTTTGCATTCATTCTCATGTGCTACGGGCTCTTCAACATCTTCAAGATGTTCTTGGGTGACACCGTGGGTGGCTACTTTGGTGATTTGGCTAAGGTCTTCTACATGCTAATGGTGCTTGTCTTCCTATTGGGTGTTGTATACAACGCAACAGCCTATCCGTTCTACAACGCATGGGGCTACGCATTGGGAACGTCAGCATCAATAGATTTCTTTGCTGGCCTATTGGCACTTGGAACCACTAACCTAGGGGCAATCCTATTGATCATTCTATTCATCTATGGGATGAGTAAGATAGCAAAGAAGTTTGAGTAGTAAATTCGTGTAATTTTGGAGAGGGAGGAATTCCTCCTTTTCCTTTCTCTTTTTTTTCGGTGACTTTTCCTACCCATATTGCTAGGGCTTATAGTTACTTTCCACAAGTCTGAATTGCAAACTGGTGAACGAGAATGAAAACGATAAGAGATAGGCAAGCCGAGGAAGATGGGAAGGTTGTTGTAAACGCATCTTCAGCTTCATTTGAATCTGTCACACAAAGATTCCTTTCATCATCAAAAAGTAATCAGATAAAGTGCCCATCCTGCGGAAATACTATCGATTTCAACAAGGGTGTCAAGTGGCAAGGTCCTGACACTTTCACATGTGGGGACTGTGAACGCCACCTAAGTATGCGATTGGTTCACCAAGCCCTGAGAGACCTTGGGATAGAGTAGTTGATGAAGTTTATATTCATCACAACTCAACTCATTCCCGTTCAAAATGAAAAAGACACTATTTGATATTCTAGATGATTGGACCTTAATCTTCGATAGGGCAAGCATGGAAATCACCTTGAACGAAATATCAGACTCTTTTTACAAGCGAAAGGTCACATTCTTGCTTCTCGAAGATTTATGGGACCTTCTGGAGATGATGGATGATCCCCTTGAGTTCATGACTGATGTAAGAATGTCCCACCTCATAGAAAAACAGCTACGCGATGAAGTAAAAGAAAAGATCGCAAAATTCCTTCAGGTTGAAATTTCAGGGCCGCCCGAATACAAGATAGAAGTCTTGAATGCTGAAGAGACCATGGCTAAATTTCCGTCATGGTTCAAGGAATATGACGGTATGACTTGGGATGATGCTAAGTCAAGTCTTTTCGACTAATGCAAGTTCTCGCGAGATTCTTCGTATGTCATCTATGAGCAAATAGAGTCCAATTACGTCCACTATCAAAATGGCTGAAGCTAAAACAAGATCCGTGTTTGTCATTCTTGAAGCAACCAAGACAACTGACATAATCAGTCCCAAGGTGATTAGACTGATAATGCCTGTCAACCAAGACAACACCGAAACCCGGCTTTCTACCTCAATATTTGTCCTCAATAGTAGATAAAACAAATAGCCGAATAGCAGGAATATCTCGACACCCGCAGTGATTATTAGATATGCTCCTTGCATTTTCCAAATCTCAAGGAGTTTTCTTATTCTACATAGTTAGGCTTTGCTATATGGTGGATTTTGAAAAGAAGTAGAATTCCGGAGCATAAGCCCCGGAATATGCAATAGACTACTCTTGATAGCCCTTCATGTAGCCCTCTCGTTGATTCCATTTCTCTTCGAGGCGCTGCATGATAGTCCACATGCGATAGGTGTAGTTCCAGGCCTCGTCAAACTTACCCTGGTTCATTTCGTCCTGGAATTCCTCCACGACGTCATTGATTGCACCTATATCATCGATAAGAACTGCGTCAAACTCGTACACTTGGTCGAGTTCTTTCTCATTGATCTTCTCCTTTGAACCCCATGCGGCGTATCCATAGTCGGCGTACCTGATAGCTGATTCAATCTTGTCAGTTAGTGCGAGCATTCTGTCGAATGTTTCCCACGTCTTTGTAAGATTGTAATCAACGGCCATCATCTGCAGCTT
>MEHG01000093.1 GCA_001940705.1 Candidatus Thorarchaeota archaeon AB_25 | reverse complement strand
GGTAACTGGATGAATGGTGGAAATCATTGAGAATAATACTGCCAACAGGGGTATCTGTCTTTTTGTGTGAAAGAAGATACAATTGCCCTAAATGTTTCTTTGATAGAGTGTGCCTACTTCACCTTCTTCGCGAACTCCTTTCCGAAGTTGAAAGCCTGTTCCAGTTCATCAGTATCTGGAACCCATTTCACTGTGAAGGGCTCCATGACTATGTCCATCTTGCCTTTCTCCATGGACTCCTGAATCTTCTTCACAGCTCCTCCACCCCAACCGTAGGAGCCGAAAGCCGCACACTTCTTGCCAGCAGGTTTTAGCACTTCCAAGTCAGAGAGCACAGGTGCAGCAGTAGGCAGGATATCATTGTGCACAGTTGAACATCCTACGAGAATGCCTCTAGCTTCCAACATGTCAGCTATGATGTCGCTGCGGTCACTTTGGGGAATTAGTTTCAAGATAGGTTCCAGACCTTCGCTGTGAACACCTTCAGCGATGGCGCGTGCGAGTTTTGTGGTACTATCCCACATGGTGTCCCATGTGATGACCACTTTGTCTTGGAATCTCTCACCCTTAGCCCATTCGAGATATCTCGTAACAATCTGAAGAGGGTCTTTACGCCAGATCAAGCCATGCGAAGGAGCAATCATCTTGATTGGCAAACCCAACTCAACAACCTCCTCGATTTTCTTTTGGACCATCCTGCTCAACGGCCAGAGGATGTTCGCATAATACTTCTCAGCTTCACGCCAGAGGACATGTTGGTCCACCTCATCTGCGAAACGTTGCTCTGTGGCGTAGTGTTGACCAAAAGCGTCGTTTGGTAGTAAGAGCTGTTCTTCAGCGTAGTAGGTGAACATAGACTCAGGCCAATGAAGCATGGGTGCCTCATAGAATCGTAGTGTCTTTCCTCCGAGGTCTATTTCGTCGCCAGTTTTGACTGTCTGAATATCCCAACCATCTTCATAGTGTTTCTTGAGTTGGTCGACGGCTTTCGATGTACAGATTAGTTTCGCATTTGGAGCCATCTTCAAAATTTCAGGCGTTGCCCCAGAATGGTCCATCTCTGTGTGGTTTGATATCATGAAATCGATTTTCTGAGGGTCAATCACTTTGGAGAGTCTGGAAAGCATTTCATCAGTAAAAGCGCCCATCACAGAGTCAACCAATGCCACTTTCTCTCCGACTATGAGATATGCATTGTATGTAGTACCATGATGTGTTGTATAGCTATAACCATGGAAGTGTCGGAGATTGTAATCTAAAGCTCCAACCCAGTATACACCTTTCATAATTTCAAATGGTTCCATAAAATATTCCTCAAACTGGAGTATGTAGTTGGTTGATATAAAGAAGAGAGTTGCTCCAAAGGAAGTGGAGATTTCTAAATCTGTGATTTGAAGAGCGCGTTAAGCCTGACTTAAGCCAGCATATGGCTGTTCGGATCAAGTGAACTATCAACACGGTAGTTCCAGTCTGATGACTCGGTCTCAAAGCTCTGGAGACCATGACTGCGATTTATCCATCGCCAGCAAGCCGCAGCACCAACCATCTCGAGTTGATACAGGTTGGTCTTAGTGGCACTGTATCTTACTTCAAGGAGAGTACCTTCCGGAAGCCTGTCAATATCACCCACATCGAGCTCCGTCCGTCCTATGTTGTCGCGCTCTCCACGTCGAGAGAGAAAATACCTGATTGCTCCGCCGTTCGCGGGGTTCTTCATGATTACTGCAACATGTGGTCGAGCCACAGGATCCCACCATCGGGGAATACCAGGGCGTCTGATCACATAGTTAGCGATTTGTCCAATCCGGCTGGGCATGTCCAGTTGAATCGTCATCCTCTCCGAGTGTATGATTCCAAGTTCTCTATATAAACGGGCATCGCGTATCACGATATCCCTGAAGCCTCATTCTGATGCACTCTGAGGTCACTCTAAACTGTTAGTAATACCCAGGACTGGAAGAGGTTGCAGTGGAAGGAAAGGGAAGCTAATTGTAAGAAATTTGCTACTTAACAAATGGCCACAAGTACGATGCTGGCCAAGTGTAAACTCAGCAGCGAATCGCTTGTCATGTGTCCTCTTCTAATGGGAAACCGACCACTAATGGTCTTCCTTCATATATTGACCGTGTCACCTTTTCTCTGGCGCTGGCAAGTAGTCTCCAGATGGTCCCCCTGGATACTCCCATTGCACGACCAGCCTGTTCTTGATATAGCCCCTCTAGGTCAACAAGGCGAAGAACCTCTGTTTCTGCCAGGTCGATGTGAATTGGTTCTTGTGTGCCTGAGGGATCTGGGGTCATCTTTTCAGCTCTAGGCTTACGTCCGATTCTGGGTTGAATTGGGAACCTACCACGGCCACCTTTTCTTCGCCTGTGCATTTCAATCCCCGTATGAGTAGGGCGAGGTTTCTTATTACAGTTTGTAAACAACGCAATCTGTGTGTTCGGATTGTTCAAATGCGCATTTTAAAGACTAATTAACCCGAGTTGGCACTGGTGAGTGAAGCGTTTATCTCTTGGTAGGAGAATAGAATAAACGTTAACGGAGATTGTTGTCATGGGATTCAGTGTCGGGATTGTTGGTAAGCCCTCATGTGGTAAGACATCGTTCACAAATGCAGCCTGTATGACTGATTTCAAGGTGGGAAGTTATCCTTTCACCACAATAGAGGCGAATGTTGGAGTGACTCATGTTCGAACAACATGCGCTTGCGCTGATTTTGATGTGGAGGACAACCCTCAGAACTCAATATGCATCGACAGGGTCAGACTTGTTCCTATCAAACTGATTGATGTTGCTGGACTTGTACCTGGAGCTCATGAGGGGAGGGGTATGGGGAATCAGTTCCTTGATGATCTCAGACAAGCAGATGTCCTCATCCATATCGTAGATGCCAGTGGGGGTCTAGATTCAGAGGGGCAAGAAGTCACTGCTGGAAGTCATGACCCAGCTGATGACGTGAGATTCCTAGAGGAGGAATTGGTAGAGTGGATGTTGGGAATCATCCAGAAGGACTGGCGACGGATTACTGGTCGAGTTAGGTCTGAAGGTGTAAAGCTCGATGAACTGCTTTTAGAAAAGCTGTCTGGTCTGAAGATAACAAGAGGCCATATTCTCAGGGCAATGAGAGATTCAAGCCTCAAGGCAGAGACTGCCGACAAATGGACTGACGAAGAAACAAAAGAATTCGTGAGGACATTGCAGAAGATTGCAAAACCAATCATTATTGCTGCAAATAAGATTGACAGACCAAATGCCGAAGACAACTTCAAACGTCTGCAGGAGGAGTTTTCTGACTACTTGGTAGTACCTGTGAGCGCTCTTGCAGAAAAAGTGCTGAAAGACTTGGAACAGAAAGGTATTATCAAATACATACCTGGTGATGATGACTTTGAAATTTTAGGCCCGGGAAGTTTGAAGGAGTCTGAGCTTGACCAGTTAGAGAAAATCAAGGAGCACATCCTGAAGAAATATGGAGGATCGGGTGTACAAAACCTGCTAAACCGAGCGGTGTTTGACTACTTACACATGATTACAGTATATCCAGTCCATGATGCAAATTCACTCACAGATAGTGATGGCAATGTACTTCCTGATGTGTATCTAGTTCCCGAGGGTACAACTGCAAAGGAGTTTGCAGGACACATACACACAGACCTGATGGAATCTTTCATCCATGGGATAGATGCTCGGACAAAGATGAGAATTAGTGACAAACATGAGCTAAAAGATCGAGATGTCATCAAAATTGTGAGTGCCAAGGGATCTAAATGACTTGATGGAAACCCGACTAAATTAGAGGATATTTGTTCTCCTTAGCCCAATATATACTCACCAAATCCTCACAAAATTTCAAGGATGTATTGATGCCGATTCGTCATGTCACAGGTTCAATCCAAGCTATGCAGATACAGTGTGTACTCTCAGGTGTCATCTTGATTCAGTATTAGAAAGAAGAAATGTGATTGGTGACTAACGTTGGAGATTTTCGCAACCCTTGATGATGTAAAAGATGCTGGCGCTTTCCTTGCCAGATGCGGCCACTTCCCCACTATTTACAAACGCCTCGATCATGAATACATTCTCGTTAGCAAGGGGGAGTGGCCTCCAAGAAAGGCTTGGCCATTTCTAAAATGGGATGGAGAGGACTGGGTCCCAGTGTTAGCACGACTAGACACCTTACAATTGGCTCAAGAGGCCACGGGATTATTCGTTCTACTGGGTCATGACCCAATAGTTGTGGAGTTCCCGGGAATAACATTTGACATCTTTCTGAAGGAGTCTCATGTGCCCACAGGTGCTTGGATTATCACCGAGTCAGACCCCTACTATTCGGTGAAACACATCAAACCTCCCAACCAGTATGAGGATGAAGAGCCTGTTGAGATTCCAATCCAATAGCAAGCTTTTGTATGGATTCTAGGGGATTTGTTTTCCAAGAGTCCAGTATTGTCCATTCAGTGGAAGGTATGTAAACAAAGACGTCTTTGACGCATCAAAGCGGCCTTCCTCATTGAGTGTTGACTCATCTACATGTACTGCGACCACTTCTGCAATAAAGAGATCGTGAGCACCCAAGGGAATGATTTGGGTGGTCTTACACTCGATGTTTATCGGACACTCCTTAATCATTGGTGCATTGACCATTGTAGCAGGTACAGGGGTAAATCCACCCTCTGCAAACTTGTCATATTCACGACCGGATTTGGTCCCAGCAAATTCAGTTCCTTCAATATGCTCGGAGGAGGGGATGTTCAATACAAACTCTCCTGCATCCTTGACAAGATTATAGCTGTGGCGTTCAGGTCTGATACCAGCAACAACTGTGGGAGGTTTACTACAAACATTAGCCACCCAAGACAGGGTGATGATGTTGGGTCTATCTTGCCCAGCTACACTCAGCAATACAACTGGGCTGGGGACTAGAGCTGTTCCAGGATTCATCTGTTTCTTCATAAGGACGTAGAATCTCAATTTGGTTAAGAAAATGTCGGAGCCGTTGGATTTAAGTTCAAGTTAGAAGCGCAGAGCTCAAGACACCTTGAAGGTTGTTTCTATGGGACGCGTACTTGTAGCAGATGCAATTGCAGAGTCTGCCGTGGCTAAGATAAAAGCAGCAGGGCTCGAAGTAGTAGTGAGAAATAAGGACTCAGATGGACCAATTGAAGAACAGATCAAAGGCTTTGATTGTGTCGTCGTCAGGAGTGCCACAAAAATAACAAAAGAAGTCATTGAGGCGGCAGACAATCTAAAACTCGTTGTCAGAGCTGGTGTTGGACTCGACAATGTGGACCAGAAAGCTGCCAAGGAGAAAGGAGTGGAAGTACAAAACACTCCAGAGGCACCAACTGTTTCAGTGGCAGAGATGGTTTTCTCACTCATGTTTGCGATGGCCAGAAATATCACTCAAGCGGATAGCTCTATGAAAGATAAGCGTTGGGAGAAGAAAAAGCTCACAGGCACTGAGCTGTGGAATAAGACCATTGGAATAATTGGCTTTGGTAGGATTGGGCGTGAAGTCGCAAGGAGAGCGAGCGCATTTGATATGGAAATCTTGGCATATGATGTAATAGACATAGACCAGATTTGCATGGAAATGAACACTAAGAGGACCGATTTCATAGACCTGATTAAGAATTCAGATTATATCTCAATTCATGTACCACTTGTTCCGCAGACAGAAGGGATGTTTGGAGAGAGAGAGTTCGCCTTGATGAAGAAGACTGCATTCCTAGTGAATACTGCACGTGGTGGTGTAGTAAATGAAAAGGCACTCCTAAAGGCACTCAATGATGGTGAGATTGCAGGTGCGGCCTTGGATGTATTCGAGAAAGAACCACCTCTCGATTGGGAACTTGTTAAGCATCCACGTCTTATCGCAACTCCACATCTTGCTTCCTCTACAAAGGAGGCACAGGTACGAGTCGGTGAATTGACTGCAGACAAGGTCATAGAGGGACTGAAATAACCACAAAGAACCAGAGCGTTACATCTTTAAGCGAATAACTTGGGTGACGATTTGGTTTTGGATAATAATCCAGAGTCATACCATTTCCTTTGTGTTGGCGGATACGTCCGCACGGGATGTGGCCCATAGAGGCTGAACCACAAACAAAGCGAATATAGTTACAACAAAGGATGGGATTACACAATGCCAACGGCATATCAGCATATGAATGAAACTTGGTTAAAGCAACAGCAAGAACGTTCTGATCTAATCAGAAGCAGAATGATTGTCTGGAGAAAACAAGGTACTATCGTGAAACTTGACCGTCCCTCACGTCTTGGAAGGGCACGTTCCTTGGGCTATAAGGCTAAACAGGGATATGTGATGGTCCGAATCAAGACTGGTCGCGGTCCTCGTGAAAAACCCAGACCTAGATCTGGACGAAAGCCCAGAAGCATGGGTGTCGTTAAGTTTACACCTCAGAAATCACGAGGTTGGATTGCTGAGGAGCGTGTTGGTAGAAAATTCCCGAATCTTAGAGTTCTAAACTCCTATTGGGTCGGATCAGACCATAAATGGGTATGGCATGAAGTCATCCTAGTCGATCCTAATCATCCTGTGATTTTCAATGACCCGAACATCAACTGGATATGTGACCCTGTTCAGAAAGGCAGAGAGAACAGAGGGCTAACATCTGCAGGAAAGAGGAGTAGAGGGCTACGGAAAAAGGGAAGGGGTGCTGAGAAGATAAGACCATCTCTTGGTGCCAAAGGCAATCTCGGTAAGTAGACAAGACTCCCTAATCTGGGGGGTATATCATGTCTTTTGTGGCCAAAGTCGAGGCTCGAGCATACTCCCGGGCTACAGAGGTGCCAGACAGGGTTGTTGCAGCAATCCTCAATCTGTATCCTGAGAAGTTCCGCGAGCTTGTTGAGTTTGAATCAACAAAGGTTGAGGGACAATCAGGTGATGGCATCCTAATTGTTGAATCAAAGCTGAGAGACAAGGTAGGCTGTGAGGCTACTCTGGATTACATCTTTGAAAAGTTAGAGGAGAGAGACCGCAGACGTCTTGGTAACTCGTTGACACGTAGAATTGATAGAAATTGTCTTTTCTTCATCAGGATTGATAAGCAGGCAGCGTTCTTGGACAATATTGTGTTAGCAAAGGGACCTGACGTTATCAGTGCCCAAATCCATATTCGACAATATCCGAAATGCAGGCTGGAAGATGCAATGAAAATGTTGGAAGACCGTCTTGGTTCAGTTGGTGGTGACGATTAGTGGTTGTTGACGTAGGGGTGTGTGTTTCGGACCCGGACAGTTTAAAGTCGTTCATCCAGATGGCACAGAGGATAGGATTCACAGGCTTTGCAACTCACAATACTGAAGGTGATTCTGACCAGTATTTCGAAGATGGGTTCTCTATTCTGAAGAGGGTGGATGTGTCTGGAAGAGGTCTGAAATCCGTAAGGAAGCAGGTTGACAGTATTAGAAAGCATTCAATGATTGTAGCAGTCAAGCTAACCTCAATTGAGACAGCAAACTGGGCAGCGGAGGATCAGAGAGTGGATCTACTCACACTCGATCCTTCTTGGGAGTATCGGTTTCGTGATACAACAGCTAGGCTTGCAGCTGCTTCTAATACAGCCCTTGAGATTAGATTTGAACCACTTTTGCGCTTGGATGGTTTGAACCGTTCTAAAGTTATCAAGGTCTATCGAGAGTCGGTACAAACTGCAATTGATTCAGGTATGCAGGTCATTCTGTCTAGTGGTGCTACGCATCCATTGCATATGCGATCAGCCATGGCTATGCGACATCTAGGTGAGTTACTGGGCATGAAGCCTGAATATGCAGAAAATGCTGTCAATCAGGCACCATTGGATATCATTGAAAGAAATCGTAGAAGATTCGGTTCTGATTATGTAGCGGAGGGAGTAGAAATCATAAGGAGGGGGACTGAAGATTGAAGAAGACTCGTAGACGTTATCTGTCATTTCATCTGCATTCGGAAAATTCTACATTAGATGACAAACAGCTTAGTACGGCAATCTGGAAGAATTTGATGTCCCTCTACGGCGAGGTGTCTGCAGCAGATTCGAAACTGTATCTTGTGGAATTTGATGAAAAGAGTGGAGCTGGGATTCTGCAGTGCACAGCAGCCTCACTGGACAATGTCATAACTTCAGCTGTCTTGATTGGATCTATTGGAAAGAGCTTGGTTTCATTTGAACCCAAGAAGACCTCTGGTACCATCAAAGCTCTCAAACGATAGAGTTCAATCAAGTCAAATATAGACCTACTTCTTTGACTTGGTCATCCTCCATCAGAAAGGCTTTACTCGTCCAGCTCTCGCTTTCCTTTGATGCAATAAGCCAAACAACAGGATTGAGCTTCATATTATGCTGGTCCCTGCTTGAAGGAAACGGTGGTGCAGGGTGTGAATGGAATATCCCAACAAGCTCTTCATCCTGTTCTTCTGCTTCAACTAAGAGTCGGTATTGTTCCTCAGGATTTACCATGAAAGAGGTTCTACTAGAAGATGCTTCATTGTGAACTAGTTCAATGCGATTGGCTATGACTGAAAGTTCTGACACTTGTCCAAAAAGAAGTGCGGCTGCCTCCAATGGAAGGTTGGTTTCAGCGTGATTAAGGAGTATGTCTAAGTCCTTCACAGTGAGATGCAGTGTGTACTGCATCAAAAACCCTCCAAGGGTCTAGAAAGCAGACTTGATTTCCTCGAGTACGATACAAGTTTCAGCATCGCCAACACCAGGAATCCTTCCAAGACGCGTTTCGAGGAACGTCTTCAGTTCCGTGAGGTCATCCACTGTCACCATAATCATCAGACCACAAGCACCATCTAGAAAATAGGCTTCGTTGACTTCGTGGAACTCCCTAAGTTTCTTGGAAATCACTGCGGCTTCCTTCATTGCCGTCTTGACACGAATAACAGCCCGTATCTTTCGTCCGATTTTTAGAGGATCTAATACTACTGTGAACCGCTTGATGTACCCCTCATCGATGAGCTTTTTCACTCGTCGGCGAATGGTGACTTCAGTTCTACCTACAGTATCTGCGATTTCGCTGTAGGACCGTCTACCATCATTCTGTAGCATCGATATAATCTGAGAGTCAATGGGATCTAATCGCATGGTTATAGCCTCTTTTTCATGACGTCATATGAACCGCGAGGAGTGTTCGATATCGTACATATATATTATATGTTGTGTGCGAACTCGTTAGATATTTGTTTGATAGAGTACTAGACTCACACATAAACGAAAATCAGAGTACGCGAAGCTCTTCCTTGATTATCACATCTTCTCGGGGAGACATGATGGCATAGAGCTCTATGTGGTCAATCAGTGATTTTGCGTTGCGAATCTTTTCCTCGAGGAGTTCCTGTATCTGGAAGATTCCGGATGCGTTGTTCATGGTCACCTCGATTCGGACTGTTTTTGATTCGCCTTTCCGAATTCTCACGTTCTCGATTGCCCGCGCACTGGTACTGTGTATATTGACACTTCCAGCTTCAAAGGGGATTCTTGCTCGACCCTTTGTCATGTCCAATGCATCAGCAATGCCTACTACACCAGCTTCTACTGTCAGAGGTTTTGCTACCCTATCATGACAGTATATCGCATGCAGAATGTGATTTCTAATGTGAACTTGTTTGTGTCTGTCTTTTGGATAGACTTTAGCTAGAACTCGATCAATTATTGGTAAGGCTAATACTACTGAGAACTCGTCGTGATTTGTACGGCCGACTACCATACCTATGTCATGAAGATAACATCCAAGCATAACCACGAGCTCAGAATCATGCTCATCGCCGGTTTCTTCCTGGACTATCGTTGGTTGAAGTCCCTTAATGAGCTGTCTAAAGAGACGTATTCCATTCATTGTTACAATCAATGAATGCGTATGACCGTGGTCTGAATACGCCATCCGATCTATTGCCATGCGATTACTGTCTTCAAGCATGGTTTGAACTTCAATATCATTCTCTAGTTCTTCAAATGCAATTTGGCAGAGTTTGTTGGTCTTGAATATTCTACGTACTCTGTCCTTGAGTGTGCTTCGTTGTTTTGGGCTCTTTTTCATTCCTTTATGC
>MEHG01000092.1 GCA_001940705.1 Candidatus Thorarchaeota archaeon AB_25 | reverse complement strand
GGTACCCAAACCACTTTCTCAACATCATCCTTGCTTCTTCCAGCATGTTCAGCGGCTTCATCAACCAACTTGATTGCATGCCTTAGATAATCAAATGGTCCAGACAAGATTACTCCATCAGCAATCTTACCAGCCAGTTTCAGCATCTTTGGACCCCTGATCCCTAAGAATATTGGAATATTGATGGGATTTGGCTTTCCTAGACTGAAATCATGCAACGCGAACCTCTCACCAATGGAATCAAGCGTTTCACCAGCCCACAATCGTCTCAGGATTCTAACTGATTGTCTGAGTTCTGTGACTGGTTTATTGACATGAATTCCATACTTCTCCAGGTCCTGGATACCTCCAATCCCAAGACCGAATGCAAACCTTCCAGATCCAATCTCATCAAGAGTGACACCTGCGCGAGCGAGCGTAGAAATATTGTGAACAGTGATAGGAATGATGCCTGTTCCAACCCGCACTTTCATTGACTGAAGTAGAGTTGCGGCTGTCAAAACAAAGGTTTCTTGTCCTAGTGCAATATCTTCACCAATCCAGATACTCTTAGCACCAAGAGAGTCTGATTTCTTTGCAATCCACCCAGTAGCTTTCACACCCATGTGTGTAGTGATACCAATGCTCACTTCATACGACTCACTCATCTCAATCACTCTATTCTAATACAAACCCCTCTCAAATATCCAGCTTTTGCTAGGGGATATCTATTTCTGGAAGCGTGGCCAGTGCATGATGATTACATTGGCACGAATAGTCTGGGGAATCACTGGTTCTGGTGATTTGATTCATGAGATAATCAAGACCATGAAACAACTGGAAGATGACGCTGACATTCGTCTTACAGTCATTGTTTCGAAGGCGGGAGAACAAATGCTCAGACTGTATGGTCTCTGGAATGAGCTCAACACTTCATTCTCGAAGGTCATGAAAGAGTCCAACGCAAATGTGCCGTTCATCGCGGGTCCTCTTCAGATAGGCAAGTATGATGCCTTTGTCGTAGCTCCCTTGACTGCTAACTCCACTGCAAAAATAGCACATGGCATAGCTGATACATTAATCACAAATGCTGTTGCTCAGACTCTGAAGGGAAATACCCCAGTGGTACTGTATCCTGTGGATCAAGATGATAGAGAAGTTCAAGCAATTGGGCCAAAGGGTGAAGAGTTCTCGATAAGACCTCGTAGGATTGACATAGGAAATGCTGCACGCCTTAAAGAGATGGAACGAATCACTGTAGTAGACTCGCCTCTTGTGATTCCGAATCTTATTACAGACCTCCTCAACAAAGAGTGAGGAATTTGAATGAGTAGCGATGCTCGAAAAAAAACTCTTGTAAGAAAGAGAGTCATTGATTGGTATAGTGAACATGGTCGTGACTTTCCATGGAGACACACCACTGATCCGTATCAAATTCTGATTGCAGAGATGCTTCTACGTAGGACGACAGCTTCTGCTGTATCACGAGTCTTCAATGACTTCGTGACCCGTTTTGATACTCCTGAGCGTCTTGCGAGAGCGCATGAATCTACGATTTCACGCGCCTTGGCTTCTTTGGGATTACAATCACTTAGAGCAAAACAGTTCAAGAAAACCGCATCCATCATAATGAAGGAGTACAATGGTGAAATCCCCAAGTCCCATGAGAATCTTCAATCGCTTCCTGGGATTGGTGCCTACATTGCTTCTGCAGTCAGAAATTTTGCTTATGGGGAAGCTACACCACTGGTTGATGGAAACGTGATCCATTTTATCTCCAAGGTTTTTGGAATCCAATTTCGTGGACCTACTGACAAAAAGGCTTGGGAATTTGTAGCCAAATTTGGAGGTTCGCATGAAACTGGATTATATTGGGGAATCATAGATCTCGTAGCTACCATCTGCCTGAAACGGAATCCTAGATGTCCTATTTGTCCTCTCTCCAAGGTATGTGAATGGTATACGAACAAGTGACACGGTCAGTCTAGGTCTGGGATTGATATCTCAACTGAGAGTTTTTCACCGCATGGACAGGTCGCATTTATCGGATAGATATCGGGCGTGTCAATACTGATTGAAGCACCTTGCATTGCAGCCTTGTCAATTAACGCCTGCATACTATGGACCATATACCTGGCAAGTCCTCCAACGAGATCTGGAATGGACATGTCATTGATCCAATACACATAACGACTACAACTAGGGCAGTGACTAACGAGTATGTGTGTCCTATCACCACAGTTCGTACAAGTGAGGTTGGTGTGATTGTATTCTGGTGCATTTGGCATAGGCAGGTTTAGTCGGTTCTCTCCTCCACAACGATAACAGAAATAACTGAACTCTTGATCCATGAAATGTTACCCCTATTTTTGGTTCTTAGGCACTTGTTACTAGAATAGAACTACTCAACACTATTAGAAAATTGTTCTGTGGCTCTAATAAGGTATGATTCACACCATATTGAGGATGTGAATAATAGATGTTGATTCAACAACAGAACACGAAATTGATGTCCTTGTTACTCGTGTTCCTCACTGAGAATTATATGACTGAACTACGACGATGCAATGTATGTGATACAACTACCCCCCGATTTGATAGAAGCTTCTTCATCAGTGGCGAATGGGTATGTGCTGATTGTATTCTCGCTCGAATGAATGGTCTTCCACGCCCATGTTAGTATTTACAGAACCGAACAGTGTAAAAGTAAGTAGTGGGCCCTGAGTCTAGTCAGGTGATTCCATTGAAGACACGAATTCAACCTCATCTTAGAGTTGGAGAAGGAGATGTAGAGAAGCATGTTGTTATCACAGGCAATCCTGATCGTGTACCTGTGATTGCATCCAGAATGAAAGATCCAGAGGAGGTTTCACGATATCGTGGACTTGTCACTTATCGTGCATATACACCAAAAGGCACACCGGTGACCATCTCTGGCACTGGTATGGGAGTTGCTTCAACTCATATCTGCATCGAAGAACTGGCGAAACTTGATTGTGAAGTAATCATTCGTCTTGGTAGTTGTGGAGGCATCGATCCGTCAGTAAAGACCGGTGATGTGGTGGTTCCAACTGCTTGCGTACGTGACGAACGTGCAAGTCTCAATTATGCTCCAATGGAATATCCCGCGGTAGCAACCCCCAGATGGTTTTTTGCACTCTATGAGAGTATCTCGAAATTACTACCCCGTGAGCGTGTGCATTCAGGCATCAACTGGACCTCAGATATTTACTACGTGAATCCAGCACTCAATCAACTAGACCTATGGACCCGTGCGAAAGTAAAGAGTGTTGAAATGGAATCTTCACTTCTGTTTACATTTGCACAGACTCGTGGCTTGGAAGCTGCTGCAATTCTCTCATGTGATGGCAATCTCCATGGAGCACAGAAGACCGAACAAGCCTCTGAAGATGAGGAAACTGGGGAGCAGGACCCATTACTTGTTGAGGCGATTGCAAAGTCGCTTGATGCTCTGGTTAACGCAATCGATATGATGGAAGAATCAAAGTAATCTCTTTTGACGAACTGGGCAGGTTTTTAGTGGAGTACTGCACTAGAAGAAGTACCATGCAGGAGTCAGGGGTTCGCAGTGGTGCATTTTGTGATTCAAATCCACAAATCACATTGCGCCTTTTTGACAAGGTCAGCAACCCCAAATCGATACATGGCATCTATCCCTATCGAGGAAAGATGTCCGCGTTGGATGCTGCTCATGTAATCTCACAACTGCCGTCAGCAGCGAATCTTCTAGATCCATTCTGTGGAACTGGCACAATCGTCTATGAAGCACAAGCCCATGGTATGAAGACAATCGGTGTTGATAACAATCCACTAGCATGTGTCATTGCGAAAGGAAAGACCGAACCCATTGAAGCACAATCTGTGCTAGATAAACTGTCATCTGCAATTTCTGACGGCCAATCCCAAGACGATGCCCCAAGAATGCCTGACTCTCCGGCGAAGTATTTTCATACTGATACAGCTAACCAAATCATGAGGATGGTGCAGGTTTCTGCAGGTTTCAATTCTTATCTTCTCTCGGCACTTTATGGGGCAATTTGTGTTGCTGCTCGAGCCTGCAATGGATGGTTGTGGACATCTACATCAATAGGGCGCATCAATGAACCTCTACGAAAGATTGACTTCTACTCAACTCTTCTGAGAAAAGTGAAAAAACACATAGAATTTGTGAACAATGGTCCCCCTGCAGAGATTCATACTCATGATACACGTCAGATTCATGATATCATTGATGAGGAATCAGTAGATATTGTATACACGAGCCCTCCCTATTTCGATGCTCTAGACTATACCAACTATTACTCAAAGATAGTGCTTGAGATACTTGACATGGATCGGGCTTCAGTTCGCGAAGGTCTCATCCAGAGGTATTCGACTTATAGGGATGATATGGAGAGTGCACTGGCTGCGATTGACAGAGTGACCCATAACGAATCACTCATCATATTCGTTGTCGGAGACCGTAAGGTTCGTGGTGAACTAATCAGAGGTTCTGAATTCTTCACTGAAATTGCCCCTTGGGACAATCCCTATGTTGTAGAACGAGAGTATACGAAAACAGCAAGTGGTCTTTGGGACAAAATCAACAAGACACAGAGGAAAGAGCAGATCATAGTCTGGGACCTCGCAAATGGAGGTCGGAAGCCAGAATGACTCACCATCTGATTGTGATTAGTGATAGCACCCGCATGAATGAAGTGCAGGACTCATCTGTTCACCTTGTCGTCACCTCCCCACCCTACTGGAAATTGAAAGAGTATGGTGAAGGCCAAGGGGTTGGAAAGACCACAACAACCTATGAGGAGTATTTCACATCCATCTGCGATGTCTTTCGCGAGTGCGTGAAAAAACTGGTGCCTGATGGCAAGCTGATCATCAACATCATGCCCATTCTACTCACTGGAAAAAACACCAAATTCAATCGGAGGGTCACAAAAACAGTCCTACCAGAACTTGAGAAATTTATGACCTCACTTGACAACATGTACTTTCATTCGCTGTACATCTGGGACAAACGAAAGGCAGTCAGGTTTAGTTCTTGGGGCTCCTATCCCCACCCACCGAATCTTCTCTCAACCTATCCCTATGAATGGATTATTGTATTCTCTAAGAGTGGGAAGAGACCTCCCATTGACCCAGACATCAAAGAAGCGTCTGCTATAACGCACAATGAATTCACAAACTGGGTTCAGAACTCAATCTGGGAATTTCCTCCTGCGTCAGCTAAAAAGGAAAATCATCCTGCCCCGTTTCCAGAGGAACTCCCCAGAAGGTGTATCCGACTGTACTCATTTGTAGGTGACACAGTCCTTGACCCCTTTGCTGGCAGCGGGACAACACTCAAGGTCGCACGCGAGCTTGGTCGTAATTCCATTGGTTATGAGATTAATCCTGAATACAAAACCCTGATTCGAGAAAAGATTGGAGCCACAGCTCAAGATACTGAAGACAGTTTCAAGTTCATCATGAATGAAGGCTAAACCTAATTAGTACACAATTTAATGGGATTTCATCGGGTAGAAGAACTGGTTATCTGCAGGTTGCCGCGATTCTTCTCAAGGAGGTCAGCAGAAGCTTTGACATACGATGTCATTGTAGTTGGAGCCGGCCCTGCTGGTTCAACAGCTGCATATGATTGTACTAAGCAAGGTCTCAAGACATTGCTATTGGAAAAGTACAAACTTCCACGTGAGAAGCCGTGTGGCGGAGCTGTCATGTATCGCGCGCTTAGAACAATAGGAGAAAAGATTCCCCCGGAACTGATTGAGCGGCGGATTTACGGTCTCAGATTTCTCCTTCCAGATGGTAAAGGCACTGAGTTCATCTCAGACAAGCTGATTGGAATTACAGTCTTTCGTGATCGCTTTGATGAATTTCTGGCCAGGCGTGCTAGTGATGCAGGAGCTGAACTCATTGATAATACACCAGTTGTAGATGCATCTGTGTCTTCAAAATCAGCGAAAGTTCGTCTTGCTGATGGAAGAGAGTTAAGTGCAAAGTTTCTCCTTGGAGCTGATGGGGTTAATTCGGTCGTTAGTCGAGCACTAGGACTTCGACCCAAGAGGAAGGAACTAAACAAAGTCGGTCTTGGAATGGAGGCTGACTTCCACGTTGGAGAGGAGGGTGTATTAGAGGCCACTGAAGGAAACCCATCCATCCTTGAGGTATGTCCAGTTGACGGTCGAGTTAGCTATGGTTGGGTCTTTCCGAAAAGAGAACACCTTGCTATTGGGATTGCTGGAGCAGGTGTCCATATGCGTGCACTTAGACCTCGATTTGATTCATTCTACAAGAGTGTAGAGAAACGGTTAGGTGTTAAGTTAAATCTTGAGAAGAGAAGGACATTCTTTCTTGGTGGAGATGGGCTTGGAAGTAAGAATGTGGTACAGCGTGCAATCCTGATTGGAGATGCAGCAGGATTCGTAGACCCCCTAATGGGTGAAGGAATTGCTTATGCAATGAAGTCAGGAGAATTTGCGGCCTCTGTCATCAACAAGGCATTTGATGAAAATCGCTATGATGAAAAAACACTCTCTGAATATCAAAATCTTTGCCGTAATGAGTTTTCAGCGAATTTTGCACTGGCTACTCGAGTTGGAGTTAGAGGTCCCTCATTAGCAGAAATCATACTCCCGAAAGTGAACGGACACAAGCTAGCTGCGGAAATAATGACAATGGTTGCCCGGGGTGAGATTGGATACAAGGACATTCCATATGTTGTTCTTAAAAGACTGCCACGACAAATCCCCACCATCATCAAACATGTTGTACAATCACATCTTGCTACACCAAACTGAAAACCTTCATAGGTACCCAATCATCAGTCAGTTCAACGATGAAAAATTTATGGACTGGACTGGTTGTAGTCTTGTTAGTTAGTTTAACAGCAAGTTCGATTAACATGCAGCAGATCTCTCATATTCCCTTATTCAACGGGTCTGATGCATACTCCTATCTTGTCGATCAGTGCGATTTCGGACCTCGCCCGCCAGGTTCAGATAATCTTAGCCTTTGTAGGTCAATGATTGCTGAAACATTCGAGTCATTTGGATGGGATGTCACACTTCAAAATTTCATCTACAACAATACTGAATGCGTCAATATCGTTGTTAAATGGGGCTCAGAGAACAACTCACCAATCATCCTTGGTGCTCACTACGATACTCGTCCTCCAGGACCTTCAGACCCCGGGTCTGGTGTTGGAGCTAACGATGGCGCGAGTGGAGTAGCAGTTCTACTAGAACTAGCAAACATCCTTCCAAATGAGACCCGTTCTTCTATAGAGATTGTACTTTTCGACGCCGAAGATTCAGGAGGGATTCCAGGATGGGATTGGATTCAAGGATCGACATTCTATGTTTCACAATTAAGCACAGATCGTAGGGATTCAATTAACGCTATGGTCTTACTCGATATGGTTGGCGATATTAACCTCGAATTGGCTTGTGAGATTTCTTCTATAGACTCTCTTCAGGACTCTATTTGGAGTGTTGCTTACCAGCTAGGATACAATGACACATTCATTGATGTGAAACGTGGATCCATAACAGACGACCACACACCCTTTCTGAGGGCTGGAATTCCAGCTGTTGACATAATCCAATACCCATTCCCATCATATTGGCATACACTCGAGGACACTCCTGAAAAGTGCAGTGCTGAAAGTCTTGAGATAGTCGGTGAGGTCATGGAGGTCTTCATTGTGGAAGAGGCTGATAACCTCCCAAGATTTCCACCTGATCCACCCATACTCTTTCTCATGAGCGCCATTGTGCTTGTGGCTCTTGCAATCCCTGTGGTTTATGCAAAAGTAAAAAGAGATTAGAATGTTACACACCTTTAAACTGAACCTCCTCAGTCCATTGATTGGTACTTATCCTATGGTGATTCAGATTGGAGAAGGCAGACCTGTATAGACCAACTGACAGTTTCCCCTCACCACTGACTAGTATCTCCGTTGCCCCAAAAGCCCGTTTAATCACATGCGGCACCATAGGTTCCAATATCCTACTCATTGACTCGAAATCTGGCAAAACAAAACGGGAAATCTCTGGTCATACCGATGCAGTGACTGATGTTTCATTTGTTGGAAACTCGAATTCTATTATCTCCTGTAGCTGGGATAATACGACTCGGCTATGGAATCGAAGGAACATCGAAGACTCACTGGTTCTCAAACACACTTCAGATGTAAAGGCTCTTACAGTGTCATTAAAACATGGAAAAGGTGCTTCTGGTTCCCGTGATGGTATGGTGAAGATATTTTCATTACGGAGTCTTAAAAGCATCCGGAACCTTCAAGCTCACCGTTCAGATATCTCCGGTGTTGCAATCATTGATGAAGAACAGAAGATAGTGACAGCATCCCACGATGGTACATGTAGATTGTGGAACCTTTCATCCTATGATGCTGAAAAGACCATAGTCAAACAGAAGGAACGAATCAGGTCAATGACAACCATGCCTGATGGTTCAAGTGTTTTCTTGGGCTATCAAAACGGTAGAATCGTCGGAGTCAACATCGCTAACACCAAAGAGAGATGCGAGCTTACAGGACACACCGACCTTGTGAGTGCACTATCCGTGGACCCCACAGGACAATACATCGCGTCTGGAAGTTGGGATCGTACACTTCGAATTTGGTCTTTAGAGGATAGTAAACAAGTGGCAAAAGGTCAGCTTGTGGCCGGAATATCCTCGGTCGCTTGGTCTGTTGATGGTACTATTGTTTATTCTGCAGATCAATCGGGGTCTGTAGTGTCATGGACGCCCTCTGTATGAACTAATCTTCCATCAGCGCTCTTCTCACGGCACGAATATCAATATCCGCGAACCCCTCTTTATTCCACGTAATTCTGATGCGACCATAATTCCTGTTGATTTCCCCTTCCTTTGACCCTCTTAGGATAGCTGCTAACTTTTCTGCCAGTCGATTCCTGCTACGTTTGTCGAATGGGATAGGAAGTAGGCCCCCATCAGAGAGAGTAAGTGTGACCGCTTTTTCATCCAACCTGACTAATGGTTGTGTAAAAATAAGCCGACCGGGTTTGAAGAATGGAGTCTTATCCCTCTTGCTACGGACAGTCTCAGCAAGCAGTCGATGTTGGGTGATCTCCACACTTGCTGTCTTCACTACATCTTCCAGATACTTGCGTCTCTTGTCGTACTTGTCCGCAAAGTTGTCTTGAAGAGCCTCCAGGGTCTTTGTTCGAGAAGAAAGCCGCTGTTTTAGTATCTGTCTTATTGTCCAGTTAGTGGCTGCTCCATATTTCTGAAGCTCCTCTTCAAGGAGAATCTGTTTATCCCTTGTCAGAGCGACGCTCAGTAGTTTCAGTATCTCAACATCCTGCATGGACAACACTGTTTTAGAAAATTCAAACTGACCTAATCAATCTAACCTAGAGACGTTGTGCCAAGAACTGAGCTTCTCCAATAATCCTCGTTATCTCCTTTGGAAGGATATCATAGGCTCCATGTTCCACGAGTATCTCCTCATAGAATCCAGGTTCGGTTTCACTGAGCCGGTCCATGAAGGCACCATCCACTAGACTAGAGAATTCCTTGAGTGTAATGAGCGTTCTACCCAGTGAACAGGCTGCTTGACGCATTTCAAGGACCGCCAACTCATAGTCACCGTTGTATGTCAATCCCAAGGATCCATGATACTCTCTCTGGGATTGTGACAAGAGTCCTGTGGCAAGTAAAGCCTGCTCATCGATTGTCACACTGCCTAATCGTGATTCTGCAATATCCAACCACTGACGTAAGTCATTGAGCACCGCCAAGAGTTTTGGTTCATCCATTCCCTTTAGCTTGAAGGCTCTCAAAAATAGGGAATAGATCATGGGATCGAGCATTCGGACTTCTGTCAGGACCTCAGCTGGTTTGAGTATCAGAAAGTTGTTATTCACCATAAGGACGACACGTCCCAGATTGAATATGCCCTCGCGCATCTCGAAGATTGCACTTGGACCTTCATCATCCTCTGCGAATTTTCTTGCCCTATTCAGATACTCCATCGCAGTATCCTTGACCTGTGAGATGGACTGATCAGACCATACATAGTCC
>MEHG01000091.1 GCA_001940705.1 Candidatus Thorarchaeota archaeon AB_25 | reverse complement strand
TGTTTGTATACTACTGTATATTATTTGTATACAATTGGTTATAAATTTGTCTACATCACTCAAATGACATGAAACTAACTAGAATCGTATTAGACTGGATTTCGAATTCAAAATAGGACTGTTCCTCAAATCTATGTGAAGAGAACCTGTTGATGATCCAACAAAAGCAGAAGGGCATTACTGACAAATGGAAAAATGAACCAAGTTATGTAATTTCCAGGTGGTGCGGTAAATTGATTGAACTTCTCAGGAATGAAGTCGAAATATCCTTCTTCCACCGGACTCCATGACCACAGCCTCCTTCTTCTACAAAAATACGGTTCGATAATCAATAGATCAAGAAGCGTTGATATTACAGCAGTAACTAATAGTGTCATTAGACCAATTGGATATACCAATGATGAAAGAAACAGTGATCCTTGGATAACTGTAATCCACATGAAAGGAATCCAGAGTGGAACCATGCCTATGAAACAGCAATTCAGTTCTGTATATCGATAATATCCTTTTACCGAAACGTAATTTTCCCCACACAAAGAAACTACCAGTACGAAGAATGTCTGTAATACTGTCATCCATCCAAATGTCTTCCACAACAGCCAACATGTACAACATCCAAATAGAAACGAACAGACGGTGAGGAGTTCACTGAACTCAATCCATAAGCGAGGCTGCTTGAGTTCTCGCTCAAGTTGAGTTTCAACTATTGGCTCTATCAATCTCCTCATAATGGTCTAAGTACATGCGGATAGCCTCTCTTACAAAAGAAGCAAATCCTTTCCAGGAGCTTTTCTTCTCCAATTGCTCGAAACGACTCTTGAGTTCTCTAGGAACTCGTATCATCATGTCATCGCTCATAAGTTTAACATCCTGATTGCATACAATTATAGTCATATTTATATACATTTTGCATACAATAATATACATTAGTTCTGAGGATGTTTCTTACAAAGCTAGAATGAGGTGAAGTCAAGAATGCCTTTGAGATTCTTAACAAGACTGACGAAAGGTGCGGGTCACTACCATATCTTTTACATCCCCAAGTACGTCAAGGACTTCTATGGTCTTAAATCAGGGAGCTATATGGGTGGAGTCACCCAAAAGAACGGGTTATCGGCCAATTATAGAATTGATCTTTCCACCTATAGGGACACATTACGAGGTCGTGTTCTAGAGTCAGCTGGATTTTCAAAGAGTATTGTTGAGGTTTGGATGTATCCAGATACTTGGAAGCCACAAGTCACGATGGACTCTACTAAAATGTCCATCTTGAGTGGAAAGCAATGCGAGAAAAAGTATGTTCCTGTTGCATCCATAGATTAAGTAGATTCACTGGGATTAAGACTAATCCTTGTATCAGTTGCTTTCGCTCCATGGATAGATATGCCTTCGAAACAAAAGGGAAATCTGACAACTGGAGATACAGTTCATAAATAGGACACATGACACATTGACAATAGTTACTACAAGATGATTCCATTGAAAGTAGGTTGTGAAGAGAATTGAGTTCAAATCTAGAGTATCGGAAAGAACGTATCCCCAAATCTCGCAAGCTGATTATTGAGAGCTGCGAATATGCATTGGCAAAGCACAGAATGATTGGATTGTTCGAAGCAGATGTGACTGACGCACGTACGAAGATAAATAGATACAAAGAGCAAATGGGTGTGTCAATATCATTCACAGGCTGGATTGCATCCTGTGTTGCCAAAAGCGTTGGAGAACACAAACAGGTCCACGCGCTCAAAATTGGTAGATACTTTATGGTTTTTGAAAATGTCAATATCAACATCCTCGTAGAAACCACCATCGAGGGTCAACCATATCCTATAAACTACATCTTGAAATCAGCCAACGACAAGACTGTGATAGAGATCAATCAAGAGATTCGGGATGTGCAGAAGAAGAGAGAGCAGGACTACACAGAGGCTAAGGAGAACCGTAGAATCAAGTACCTTCTCTCTGCTCCAAAGTTCCTGAGGAGTCTGTTATTCTGGCGTAAAGTTCGAAAAAATCCGATATTCATAGCAGAGAAAATGGGCACCGTTGCTGTGACTTCTATTGGACAGTTTGCAAAATCAGGTGGGTGGGCAATCCCTCTTGGCATGCATGCGCTTAATATTGCAGTTGGAGGAATATCTGAAAGACCTGGATACGTAGATGACAAGATTGAGAAGAGAGAGTATCTGTCATTGACTGTGACATTCGACCATGATGTTGTGGATGGAGCTCCAGCGACGCGATTTGTATCACGGCTTGTTCAGCTCCTTGAGGAGGGACATGGTCTTCCAACTAAATAATGTGCATCATCTTAAGCAGGGTGAACAGGGAACTTTCCCTAACCCACATTGTTGAGCACCCTTTTCATTTTGAAGTTGAAATCCCCGTTAATATGGCAAAGATACTTGCTTAAGTTTATATCAAAGCATGTTAATTTATTCTAGCATGACGCTAGATAAAACCGCTACCCTACAATATTACCCAAAATGGGTACGAGGCTTCGATATAATCACAGGAATTGTCGCTGTGACAGTGGGTTTTTGGATAATCTTGGATACATCACTAGCCCAGTTGTCAGTGCTTTTCCTATTGGCACTTGCACTCTTATTGATTGGTTTTGCAAGAATTGTGAAGGTCGCCACGACCTCTGATGAGGTAATGAAAAGTTCCAGTAGGGTCTTCAATGCAGTAACAGGAGTGGTCGCAATTATAGCAGCTTCCTATGTCTTCCTGTTTCCCTTGTTAACACTACTCCTAACTGTAGCTATTTTGGGCGTAGCTTTGATGGTGAGTGGAGTTACAAGATTACTCATGGGGGTTGTTGAAGAAGAGTTACCTCTCTGGGCAAGAGCTTTGCTTGTGATAGTTGGTCTACTGACAATTGGCTTGTCTCTAATCGCTATTGCATTTCCAGGATACGGATTTGTAGTGCTGACTGTGATTCTCGCATTTATATTCATTACAAATGGATTTACGAGATTGGTCAGTGGAGTCACAGGACGCTACTAGTTTGGATTACAATGAGTCCTTTGCTTTCTGAGGAGAGTCAATAGCCAGCGCTATTCTGGCTTTGACTTTATCGCGAATCTCTTCTAAGTCATCTCACCTTTTGATGCTCCAGCGATTCGAATAACTCCTAGTGCTATGAAGACACAAGAAAGCATTATTCTGAGTGTGAAGAATCCCATATCTGTGAAGATTGCAGCAAAGAATCCGAAGAAGAAAACAACTCCTCCTCCAACAATATTCAATAACCTCATCCATTCTGGCATTGTCTTTTCACCATTACCAACTACCATTCTTGATAGTCCAACTATCATTATTGCAAAAGTTAACAAAGTGATTAGAAACGTGACAGTCAAGCTGCTGAATAGAAACGATAGTAGTGAGAGTGCAATAGCTCCAATTCCACTTATTATTTTCATAGCCCGGCTAGACATTGTCAAACCACTCATGCTTATGCCTTTACCAAATCTTACTACTCCGATTAGGAAAAGACCGATTGCAATAGTAATTACTAATGTTGCCTCAACAAGGTCTGGACTAAACAGAATCCAAGCACCTACAAGGACTGTGACTAGACCAATGAAAACATCAATACCTCTAATCCAATTTGGATACTCCTCAAGCGACATAAACAGGAATATGTTCAACAATGATAATGAGGTTTGTGATTTCAAATAATTTTGATGGATACGAAGTACGAGGCTGACGGGGTCGGGTATACAGGGGACTTTCCCTATCCGTACATTATTGAGCACCCTTTCTCTTTTTGCAATGCTCTAGTGTTTCTCCTCGTTGACGTCAAGCTCTCCTTTCGCATAGGCCAGAATCTCACCCCCATGACGCACGTTTCTCAAGAAAAGCTTCATTCTATATCTACTCTTTAAAGTCAGAAGTATCTCTTTCAAGAGGTATTTTTTTCTTCTAATGAACCTCTCATAGCCTTCTGAAATCAGTCTTTCCAGAATATCGGTCTTCACCGAATTGGGATGGACATCTGGAATATGGACCCCTGTTTCCCAATACACCTCGGGATCTATATACTGTTGGCTCACAAGCTGATCCCATATTTCAGTTCCCGGCAATGCCCCTAATATGTTCAATTGAGGAAAATCGATATCGAGTTTCAATGAGAAGTCGATAGTGTTTTGCACTTCTCTCATGGTTTCTCCGGGAGCTCCAATAATGAATGTACCGAGGATGATATCCATGCCTGCCCTACGAGATGTCTTTACAGCCTGTACACCCATTTGAGGAGTTATCCTCTTCCTGTAATAATCAAGGATTCTTTGGTTTGCACTCTCTAATCCAAGATAGATGAGCGTACAGCCACTCGTGACCATCGATCTAATCGTCTGATAATCAATTTGGTCAACCCTTCCCTCACAAAGCCAACTGAATTCGAGTCTCCGTTTCTTTATCAGTTCACTAATCCGCAGTATACGCTTCTTATTCAAAGTGAAACAATCATCAACAAAGAAAATGGTCTTGAATCCCGCCGCTAATAGGTTCTCGATTTCATCAACTACACTCTCAGGGCTCCTAAAGCGCCACTTTCTACCTGCGAATTGATTACAACAACAAAATGTGCATGAGAAAGGGCAACCCCTTGAAGTTACCATAGACGCCACAGCAGGCCACCGCAATCCTTCTACTTGGCCATACCAATCCGTCTTAACCAAGTCCATTGCAGGGAGTGGCAAGGAATCGAGATCGGTTATGAGCCGTCTAGGAGCACCTCTCTTCACGTTCCCATTCTCGCGGTAATAGATACCGGGTACTGTCTGAATGCAATCCCCATGCTCTAGAGCTCTGACAAGCTCGACCATGGATAACTCACCTTCCCCCTCAATAGTGGAATCGATTTGGATGTACTTACTCATCATACGTTCGACGTTGAGTGTGGCATGCACCCCTCCAAATACGATATGAGTTTCAGGAAGTCGCTCCTTTATCATGGCGGCCAGTTTTGCAGCTTTTGTTGCCTGCCATGTCATCATTGACAAGCCAACTACTTCAGGAGAATATCTTTCTACTCTCTTCAATAGCTTTTCATCAGGTATCTTTTCCCCCAGCTGGTCAGTAAGCCTGACTTCGACTCCAGCTTCGCGTAACGAAGAGGCGATATAGAGAAGACCAAGTGGAGGACTGAATGTTGGAGTTGAGAATTTCTGGTGTATGAACTCCGGCGCAGGAAAGATGAGGAAAACCTTCATTTCAATTATTATAGAATAAGCTCTAGATAAGTTCTGCCTTACTTTGATTAAATATACGTGGAAACTGACGGGGTCGGGTGAACAGGGACCTTCCCCGAACCGTGCATTGTTGAGCTCCCTTTCTCTTTTGCAATAGTTGATTCTGAGTGAGTGGACTCTCCAGTTCGCTTGACCCCTTGCACCCTGTTCATATCCAACGAGATTATAAGTAATTATCAACATTATAAGCCATGATAGATATGGGCGAAACAACCACTATTCCACTTTCAAAAGAGACCCGTGATCTCTTGAAGAGGTACGGTCAGAAGGGAGAAACCTATGATGAGTTGATTCGACGCCTTCTTGAGGTGGCTGAACAGTTCGAATTTGCTACAAGGCAAAAACGAATTCTCGAGGAAGAGGAGTTCGTTCCACTTGACCAGATATAGAGTCCTTCTCTCCCAGACTGCAGTTTCACAATTGAGTCTGTTAGATTCCAAACAGAAAAAGAGGATTAAGGATGCTCTAATGAGCTTGGATGACGACCCATTCAGAAGAAGGTCTGGTTCAGATATCAAGAAACTTGTGACTCCAGATGAGCCATCTCTCTACCGATTACGGAGTGGTGACTATCGTGCAATCTATTTTGTAGTCAATCATGAAGTCAAGGTTACTGAAATAATCCATAGAAGTAAAGGGTACAAGTGGTTGGAATAGATTATTCTCAGATGGATACGAAGTACTAGGCTACCGGGCGGGGTTGGCTAACGGGACCTTTCCCGAACCGTGCATTGTTGAGCACCCTTTCTATTTTGCATTCATTATCAACTACAACTATAGTGGGAACTGAATTCGTCATTTTATTCCAAATGGCTGAGTTGTTTGAACAACCCTCTTTATATTGACAATTCAGACAATATCTCAATTGGTCTTACTACTCATGACAAACCCGATTGATGGAGTATCTAGAATTGAGGTACCCACGCCATTTCCCGTCGGTAGTGTAAATTGCTATCTGATAGAGGGTTCACCACTCACTCTGATTGACACTGGTCCAAAGACCCCTAAGAGTCTGGCAACAATCCAGAAAGAGCTTCAGAACATGTCGTACGAGATGTCAGATATTGAACAGATTCTCCTGACGCACAATCATATTGACCATATTGGACTAGCAGCGCATTTTGTTAGAGAACGAGTACGAATTCATGGTAATCCAACAGAGGTATGGATTCATCAGAAGGATATTGAGGCACTAGTCGACTATGAGAAACATGCAGAACTCTACATGAAGTCTTTTGTAGATATAATTACGTTATCTGGTGTCCCAAAGAATGAAACTCAAAAACTGGATCCAAAAAGACTCATAGCTTATTATATGTCAATAAGAGAGTCTGTTCCAACAGCACGTAGTTTCAAGGATGAAGCCTCTTTCAAAACAGGTATTGGCGAACTCTCTGCAGTTTGGGTTCCCGGTCATTCTTCTGGGTCAGTATGCTATGTGTGTGATGAACAACAGGTCATTTTCAGTGGAGACCATATTTTGGGAGATATCAGCTCAAACCCGAGTATTTCATTTGACAGCTCTGTAAGAATAGGTATGTTAACCTACCTCGAATCTTTGAATCGAATCTCATCAAAAGAAGAATATATTGCATTGCCTGGTCACAGAGAACCGATATTTGATGTTAAATCAAGAATTGACGAATTACGTGTTGAATACGACGACAAATTCCAAAAAGCTGCTGATTCACTTACATACAATCCTCAAACAGTGTATGAGTTATCAAGAATAGTCTATGGGGATTATGATACAAATTCGCTTGTCTTAGCCCTAGCTGAGAGTCACGACCTTCTTAGAATCTTAGAAAGCAGGAACCAGGCTAAGCTAATCAACCAGAATGGAGTTGTCCATGTGGTCAAACATTGACGATTGTTTTTTTGGATATCGTTTTTTTCTATATTGGTGCGAAGTAGAGCCTGACGGCGTCGGGTGAACAGGGAACAAGATTACTTACCATATTACTTCAAGTGATAATAGTGGTCACAACACTCATCGCTACTCATGAGCTTCTTTGTTATTCTAAACTCCATCTCTGGATTGAACCCTGCTACAATATGCGGGTCAGTACTACAATGAAAGATCAAACCATACTCTGGCTTCCCAATCTTGATGTAGGTGTCAGCCATTGGGCATTTCGTACAGTGAATCTGTGCAGAGGTTCCAGTTCTCTCTACTGTGAATTCTCCACCTACCTGCTCAAAGGATTTCCATAGTGTATCGAGAATACCATCGATGTCGTTATTCTCTCTTTCTTCAGCAATGCTTACCCACAGTTTCTCTGTGTTTTCTGCGATAATCTCTAGAACTCGTTTCTCTGCTTCAGGACCAAACTCATTCTCATACTTCTCAAGCAGATCTTTGAGCTTCTTTGGTTTTGAACGTGCAGCCCGAATCTGGGTGACAAGTTCTCTTAGTTCCTCATCACGTTCATCTAAGTCCTTCATGCATCAAACAATTGATGGCGTGCATAAAAGAAGATAGTTCTACGTATATTCATTCTGAACCCTATCTTTGACTGGATCATCAGCTCTTAGAAGTACAAAGAAGGCTACTATGAGGATGATTGAAGCCACAACAAAAGGAAACATCCCAATTAGACCTGAGTGGGTTGCACCTGCCACTGGGGTTGCTGTAATGTCTGCTAAGAACCCAAGAAGAAGAGGTCCAACCACGAATCCAGAGTCACTGATCGTACGATAGAGTCCCATAGATATCTCGAGTTTGTCTTGCGGTGATAGATCTGTCACATACGCCGCACTTGGTCCTGATAGACCAATGACTGCTCCATAAATTGCGATAGCTATTGACAGAGTGAACAAGTCAGTAGAAAAGGGAATTAGCAATGTTATGACTGCAGTCAATACAAGACATAGTGCAAGAGGAATTTTCCTTCCGATTCTATCCGAAATACTTCCCATGGGTGTGATTGTCAGCGCAGTTGTTATTCCTCCAATTGTAAGAACCAGACCAATAGATATTGAGTCCATCCCTAGATTGTTGGCTGCGAAAAGGGGGACTAGTGTGCTCCTGACGCCGGTTCGCAGAAGGAACATAGTGAATACTGCGAATGTTACCAGAAGAAACGAGGGATTGGAAAGAACTTGCCGCATGTCACGTAAGATCTCCCTAGGTTCTAGGGCCAAAGAACCATTTCCAGAGTTGGTTAGTTTTGGTAGTGCCAATGTTGGTAATACAGCTACACCAGTGATTATAGCGTAGGCGAAAAAGGGTGCACGGATATCATATATGTCTGCAATAATGCCTCCAAATGTAGGCCCAAAGATAGCTCCGAGAAGCAGCATACCCATGTATAGACTCATCCACTGTCCTCGTTTCTCTTCTCCAGATATTTGAGCAAGAAACACTGTGGCTGTGGTGACGTACAGAGCTGAGCCTGCGCCCTCAATCATTCTAGCAATTACTAGTGTGATATAGTTAGGAGCTAAACCTGCTAATACGGAAGAAACCGAGAGAAGAACTAAGCCAGAAATCATGATTTTCTTCTTATCGAATCTCCTTGACAGAAGACCCGCGGGCATATCGAGGACCATTCGTGTTACAGCAAAGGATGAAACTACAAAGCCGACAAGAGTATACGAAACTTGAAAGCTCTCTGCGTAGGTGGGAAGAATTGGAGAAACCATGCTCAAGCCAAGAAGGATCAGGAATGTTACTAGCGAGAGATTGAGTACTGTGATCACACTACCCTCATATTTCGAATTCAATGAATTCTCTTCGCCTAGCTCCTGATTCTCTTCTGACAAGATAAGTGACAGTCCTTAGAACATGGACCGTTGTTCTCAGGTTAAAGTACTTTCAGATTGAACCATGCACTTCTGACCAATAGAGGAGTGTCTACTCCAACAAACTCAGTCTGTTCTTCTCTCCAATTCGAGATCACGTACTTTCTTCCTTACTGATGATTCAATCTCATCAATCTGTTTTCTGATGCTTTCGATGTGATCTAACCTGGCTTCTACTTCTTGTTTTTTCTGTTGGTCTAGCTCCGCATGTTCGTCATAGGCATCTGACCATTCCTGTCTTGTCTGTGTTAGCTGTTGTCGCAGATGCTCATACATTATCTTCTTGACATGAACGGTGTTCCTAAGATTCAGAAGTTTGGTTTCGACCTCCAGAGAGTAATCGCGGAACTCTTCCTCTGCCTTCTTTAATTTGGCACGCAGGTCGATTAGCTCGGTCATTGTGAGCGCTACTTCATCCTCTTGAGGTATAGCAGTTTCTTCAACAGATGGTGTTTCTGTGACAGTTACACTGCTTGGAGCCTGAGATGCAAATGGAGTTGGCTCAGAGGGCTGACTTTGTTCCACGGTCCCCACAGTTACTTCATGCATCGTAGTAATGGTCTGATACTCTTCAGGATTAATCATCATCCTGGTCAGTTTCTCAAATGCCCTGTCGATGTTCTCTCCCGTGAGAGCTGAGGTTTCGATAAAGATGGCCGGCGTGTCCAGTGTTTCACTGAACTTCTTAGTGAATTCAAGACCCTCTTCATATGATGTTATATTTTCTTTTGGATGATAGGACCGAAGGTCTATTTTGTTGCCCACAATTATCAGTGCTGGAAATTTGTCTATGAATCCCTTTGCCTCGACAAGCCACTTTGAGGCATTATCAAAAGATTCCCTGTCCACGACACTGTATGCCAGAATCAGGCCACTGCATCCTTCATAGTAGCGCTTGCGGAGACTCTGGAATTGAGGTTGGCCAGCTATGTCCCAGATGACCAGACGGACAGACTCATCGTCTTCGTACATCACTGTCTTTTGCGCAAAATCAACACCAAGCGATGGAATATAGTTAGACCTGAATCCCTGTCCTAGGTACTTTCGACGGATACTTGTTTTTCCAACATAACCGTCCCCGATTAGACAGATTTTGAATTGCCAACGGCGAGTTGCTGCCATATTATC
>MEHG01000090.1 GCA_001940705.1 Candidatus Thorarchaeota archaeon AB_25 | reverse complement strand
GCATGCTGACAAGATGAATGAACTGATCAAGAATTCTAGAAAAGTTATCATTCCTGGAGCAGGTCACGCATCTAATCTTGAGAATCCGGAAGTCTTCAATCGAGAGCTGGATGACTTCTTGAGAGGATTGGTAGTTTCTACCGCCTAGAGAAGACTCTTGGCAAGATAGGGTCCTCTATCGACAAAATCGAGGGCTCGATAGTATTCTTTGACCCCAATACCACTGTTTACAAGAATTTGTGTGGCATCAAAATCTACACGCCCGATTTCTTCAGCCTCTGACATCACCTTCTCTCCGAGTCCTAGGTGTTGCCAGGCATCACGGTTTCTCTTCCCAATGTCTACGACGGGACCATACACTCGTAGTTCGCGGATCATCACGGATGGTTTCTCGGTCAGTTCAACCCGGTGTGCGTCTGAACTTGGACTTCGTAAGCGGAGAAATCCAAAGAGCACATCCAAGTCTGGGTCTTCAAATGAGAGAAAGATCTCAGTTCCATCAGATGCCTCATAGTCATGACGAACAAGCTTTATGCTATCTGGATTGATATCCTCCTCAGACCTCATTTGGAAATGACCAATCTCCCTGAATCGAATTGTTGGGTTCCTTTGACCCTTAGACTTCATTCTTTGATGGACTAATTCACGAAGATGCCCCTTGTTCAATCCAGCCTCAATCTGATGTAATGGGATGTCCCGCTGCATCCTCTGTATCCGGACATATTCAGGTATCTCACTGACTGCATCTGAGACCACAGATATAACCTGTTCATTTGTATAAGGTGTATATTCTCCGGATTGCCACCAATCATACAGTTTCGTGTTCTTGACCACAATCGTGGGATAGATTTTCAGCATATCAGGACGGAATCTGGTGTCTGAGAACAATTCCTTGAAGGTATTCAGGTCACTTTCGACAGTTGCCCCGGGAAGACCTGGCATGATATGATAGCATACTTTCAGACCACTATCACGGAGCATCTTTGTGGCTTTTGCAGTTTCCTCAACACCGTGACCGCGCTCCACCTTCTGTAAAATCTCTTCAGAGAGAGTCTGAACTCCAATCTCTACCCGTGTAGCACCCATGTTGAGCATGTTGTCTATGCTTTCTTCAGTTACCCAGTCAGGACGAGTTTCGAAAGTGAGCCCAACATTACGTACTTCTGCGGTTTCGTTCGTCTTCTTTGCCTGTTCGATGTTGTTACTGACAGACCTGTTCATGGCATCTAAACAGCCTTTGACAAAGAATTCTTGATACTCTGGGGGTTTTGAACACCAGTCCCCACCCATCACAATGAGTTCGACCTTGTTTATGCTATGGCCAATCGTTGATAGTTGCGTGAGTCTACTCTCTACCTGTCTATAGGGGTCAAACTCATTCTGGATTCCCCTCATGGTAGCAGGTTCATGTCCAGTATAACTCTGAGGAACACCAAGATCTGGACCACCTGGACAGTATGCACATTTTCCGTGAGGACATTCATGAGGCGTGGTCATTGTAGCTACTACTGCAACACCGGATACAGTTCGGACAGGTCTCTTCTGTAGAAATGGTCTAAGTATCTCTGACTCCTCTGGAATAGTGGTCTGTAGTATGTCAGCATTCGTGGGAGTCTTTGCTAGTTTGTATTTGGCACAGACCTTGTTCTTGATGCGATTTATCACCTGTTTGCTAAGGGGTTCGGGAGACCCAAGCAGCATCTCTACTATCTCTCTGTAAATCTGATAGTCATCTACAGGTGCTGCCATATCACCGAGTATCAGGGCTTCCAGTTTAATAGAATGCGGTGTGACTTAGACTGACGAAAAGTTCATAACCTGTGTCAGAATCGGACCTCTCAACACCGGGGTGGTGGCCTAGTCCGGTATGGCGATGGGCTCCAGATCTAGGTGCATTTCGCACCTGAAATGGACGGGGTCAAAAACGACCATCGTCAGCGAAGACACTCATCGATCGTGGGTTCGAATCCCATCCACCCCACCACTATTTCTCTACAAAGCTATTAACCATGAGTGATTATGGACTGACATCACCTAGGGTATTTGAATCAAACACGTTATTGGACTCAGTGGTATTCAAGCATTCTAACATATAGATTCCCCACTCACCATTGAATTCAATTCGATTATCATGAACCTCTCCGTCATCTACACAATAGAAGTAAATCCCTGATCCCACGTTATGATGAATATAGCTGGTTTCAATTATACAATTACCAGCATGATAGTAACTCCATCCTTTGAAGGCAACTCCGTCGCCTCCATTATTTGCAACTATGCATCCCGTTATAGATATGAAACTCGATCCTTCAGAGAAAATCCCACCGAGTTCGTTATCATGAATAGTATTGTTAGTGATTGCGGATCTCCAAGCGCTAGTTTGAATACCATAGCCCGCATTATGATGAATGAGATTGTTCCTTACCGAAAGAAATGCACCCGCATAAATCTCTATACCATTATTTCCTATTGCCAAAGACCCTCCGTGTCCAGAGTTGAAGATCTCATTATCTTCAATATCACAGTACCAACCATTATACAGAAACACTCCAATCCTTGAATTGGATATCATATTATTCGCGACTGTGCAGTGGTCCATATGGGAAAGGCGGATTCCGTGCTGATATAAATTCGAGAGTCTATTGTCGGAAAACTCATTATTGAATCCTCTGAATCCATAGATTCCATCGGCACTTGTTATCTTAACAACCTCGGAACTTGTATTAACAAAACCGGAAATCGAATTTTTAATGAAATTTGAGTTAGAAACATTGACTGCTTCGATACCTTTGCCCTTAGTTATTGATATGAAGCAATTTTGTACCAACGCGTTTTGTACGGCATTCATTCTAATTGCGGGACGATAGAAGTTGGATATCAAATAACAATCCTTGATAGTGAAGGATGCTGTTGTATTGCGAATATCGATACAGGGCTTGTTTTCTACAGGATTGACGGTTATTCCTGAGATGACATAAGGATTCGTAGTTGTTCCATTCCCTGGCCATCCTTGAGTCAAAAAGTCTTGATTAGATTCGATTAGAACTGGTTCATGCACTCCTCTTAGAAGGTTCACAACCTCGTCCAGAAGGCCCATATTATACAAAACGACCCCAGCCACCACAACTAATGCAGTAATTGCTACGGCATTTAGTTTCGTTCTGTTTTCCTCACTCATTGGCACTTGATACAACCACTCGTTGTAATATCAAATTCCTTTCTAATAAGCTGATTAGTGTAAAGGCTATCTATTCTCAGTTTTCTGGTTCAAAATCACTATAAGAAAAGCGGAAATCGCACGGCGTCCGTGATTGTAATAAGTCAGCATTACTTTCAGAGAATTATGACCGGTCTCCATGGAACAGCAGGCATCGATGAGGCTGGTCGAGGCCCAATGATTGGTCCGATGGTCATCTGTGGAGTGCTGATTGATTCAGCAAAACTTCCAGAACTTGTAGAGATAGGAGCAAAAGATTCCAAGACACTATCTCACTCCCAACGTCTGAAGTTGAAAGAGAAGATTATGCTAGTCATATCTAAGATGGAGATCAGGTATGTGTCCGCAGCAGATATCGACCGTTTGCGAAAAAGAACGACCCTCAACGAGATTGAGGTTGCAGAGTTTGTTTCTATTGCAAGGGCATTGAAACCTCAAGAGATCTATCTGGATGCCGCAGACGTGAAAGCTGACCGGTTTGGAGAAAAGATAGGCAACCTTAGTGGACTTGCTTCTAAGGGTGCAAAAATTGTTTCAGAGCATAAGGCGGATTCAAAGTACCCGATCGTTTCTGCAGCATCGATTATCGCTAAAGTAGAGAGAGACCGCGCTATCTCAGAGTATCATAAGAAGTATGGTGATTTTGGATCTGGTTATCCTTCTGACCCAAAAACAGTTGATTTTGTTACGAATTTGGTCAGAAACAACCAGAAATTACCTCCAATTATCCGAAAAAGCTGGGAGTCTGTTAGGAAAATTCTCGACGAAGAATCAGCAGAACAGTCTACACTTGACTAATTTTGAGTCATTGGCTGGATCGTTCATCGATTATCTTCTTGAGTTCACGGGGTTTCTCAATACTATCAAGTTCAAGCTGTCGGATCACTGGAAGGTCAGACACACTATCTTCGGCCTTACCCTCTTCAACGATTATCACAGCGTTTGACTCTGTCACCTTTGAAACACTCTTAAGAATCTCCGTTCGTTTCTTCAATGTCCAGCTAGTGATAGAACCAACACCAGACATTAGGGGAGGACCTTCCTCTTTTGCTGCAACATGGAATGGAGCTCTGTCAGTCCATAGGACAGTCATCCCTAAACGTTTAAAGAACTCGTTGACACGTTTCTCAAGATCTGGTATATACTGGGGTTTATCGAATTGTGTCAGTGTTTTTTCGATGGGTTTCTCACTCAGTATGTCGATGGGTATCATTAGGTCTGTTTCAAGCACCTTTTCGAGTCTTTCTGCAATGTCTGTGCTTACATCCATCTCATCTCTCTCATAAGCGAGAATAGCCCGTGCAGATACTTGAACACACTCTGCAAGTTTCTCTGTAGTCATCTGTTGAGTGAGCCTTGCATCTCTTAGTTTAGTGCCATCAATAGCGACAAAACGACCGCCCCTCTGTATGAACTCTCTAGGTAACCGCTCTTCTGAAATCATACTCTGAAAACTGGGGGGTGCGATTGTGGACACACCGTACCTCTTGTATACAACACCAGGATCCAGCTTCCCTCTCCTTGTCTTTTGTCCCACCACAAGTGGTGTTGCATTGAAGAAGTGAGCCACCATCTGAAGAGCCATTGCATCTTCGCCAGAGAGCGCATCGATGTTCGACAGTACCTTGATGAGGATCAGCTGTTCGCCCCTTCGTGCCACAAGATCAAAACAGCTTGGGCGCACATCGCATTGCGACGAGAGCACAAACCCAGCATCCTCTAAGTGTGAGATGACCTCCTTAGATAGCTGAGTTCTTGCTTTAGTCAACTGTGTCTACCATTGTCTGTTCCGATTCGAACCTTTTTCAGCGTATCTAATAGTGAAAATTCGTTATTGATGAGGGATTACTGACCCAAGTTGAAACCAGGCTTCTCCTTTGATGACATACCGATGCCAATACTGGTTGTTGATGGTAATTTTCGCCTGAGTATCTGGACTTGAGGTCTGGCAAGTTTCTCAACTGGTTTCCATTTACCTAAATCTTCCCATTCTAGGTCAACATATCCTATGATGCGGTGGACCATGAATAACTCGGTTTTGTTACCTGCAACGGTATAAATGCCTGAACCATAGTCTAACCTTCTGAGGACAACAATTGGCAGTCTGATTAACTCATGGTATTTTTCTGGCACTTCCAGTGTTAGGTCTTCAATCTCTTCAACCCGGAACACTGAAACTTCCCCGATTCGGGTCCTAAACTGCGGAGAGTCCACACCAATCAGATCGCTTAAAGGAACTCTTGACTCAGGAAGATGGTCATTGAGTGTGTCAATATCGTGTTCAATCATCTTGTCTATGAACTTACTCAAGTCAGTTCCTCCGTGACTCGGCAGACGATGAATCGGTGGTCTTTCTCTAGAGGACTCAGGTCAATGTTGTCCACTATCTGAAGACCCAGATTATCCAGTGTGGATATCTCTTTGCTGTAAATCTCATCAAGATTCGACGCTGAATCGATACTTCGTGCTTTGATTGCCAACATTCCCCATGCCCCAAAAGAACAGAATGTCTTGAGGTTTTCATAGAGAATTATTGCCTGATTTGGCTGAGCAACATCTTGATAGACCACTTCTATTGGACCTGCAACCACTGATGCATACCTTGTTGGATGTCTTGCATCTTCAACGATTGGTACTATATTGCTACGAGATGCAGCTAGATGGATTAATTCTCTTGCAGTTCGCTCTGAAAACTCGATAGCGTATATTGTACCGTTATTTCCCAAGATATCTGAACAATGACTCACTGTAGTACCGGATGCAGCACCCAAGTAGAGGATTCTAGAACCCGGTTGAACTGGCATCTCCGACAATCCAGTTTTGATTGCAGCTGACAATTTGGACCTGCGTGTAGACCAGATTCGATACTCTTTATCCTCATGACGAATGAGCTTCTCTCCATATACACTGATTCCAGGAGCCAATGACTCTGTACAAAGCGATGTTCTATCTTTGTCTTTGATTGTAAAGACTCCGAGAAATTGGTGAGGTGTAACTGTAATCATTTTACCGACCTCCGCGTCTTCTCTGTGGGCCTCCTCTCCGCTCACGCCCCTTCCTTTGTTCAGGTCGGGGTTTTTGTGGTTTGGGGGGCGGTGCCTCGGGATTTTGTCTTCGGATCTCTTCCAATCTCGAGATGAACTGTTCTCTTAGACTACTTCCAGTATCTCTATCTGAATACGCATCGATTCTTGCTGCAATCGAGAGTTTTCCTGCCAAGGATCGGGCTATTTTTCCCCTCTGCCAGAATGGTGCAGTATTGACCTCTGGGACTCGATAGATGATACCGTGTTTTGGCGGGTCAGCACCTGTTTTCAGACTTCTGAACAGAGCCTTCTCAGCGCCGAAGACCTGAATTGTACTGGATGGTTTTCTGGCAAGTTCCTTCAGCGAACCAGCTAGGCTGATCAACCGAGCTCCAATCATCGGCCCTGCTAGTGCCGCAAGATTTGGTGCCACAGTTTCCATCATCGAAGAAATATAGACCTCAAGTTCGTTTCTCATCTGATACAGACCATTTACGCTCTTTGCAAGACTGGTGATTACAGCAAGATCAGAGTCCTGCAATTCCGCACCTATGTCACCAGTCAATGCTTTGACCACTTGCTCAGTTATTGTATCAGGAGTCCCAACAGACTCAAGACTGTCCTTGTTGATGTTTGCCTTACCAGTACAAGCACTCAGAATCTTTGCAAATAGTTCTTGGTCCTCAACCAGTCTGTTTAGAGATGGATGATGTAGTGAATACCACTCACGTAGACGCATGATAAGCACATTGATTGATTTATCAATCTCATCAACTGCATCTATTGCGTTCTTTATGAGAAGGTCCTTCTCTTCACTTGCTGCACTCACCTTGCTCTTTGCTAGTAGAATGGAAACTTCGCGTCTGAATGTTGTAACCTCTTCCCTTGATGCCACAATTCCTTGTTCAGTCAGGTAGTCATCTTGACTGTCCCTGAACCATCTTGGGGCATTACCTTCCTCAACTCGTACTTTGAGGTTCTTGATTTTTGAGAGAGCTCGAGCAAACATAGCGTCCTCCACAATGATGTCTGCTCCTTCCAGCTCTTTCAAGCTGGACTCTATTGTGTCAGTCACGGTTTCATCATTGACCGCCTTTAGATTGGTAGATGCTTTAGCTGCATCTGGATAGAACAAATGCTTCGAAGTCACCTTCCCTTCATCGTCGAGAATAAAGACTCCAAATACAGTGAGCGTGAGATAGACTGACACCTTGAATCATTCCTTCAGAAATCTGAGTGTTGAGAATGTTGAACACCGGATAAGTTTGTTTGTTTATCGTAAAAACATCAACTCTTGATGAGCCTCTCTTTTCTCTGATTAACTCATTCATAGAAAATTGTACGAGCTAATATGCTTGTATCACCATGGAATATTATGAAGGAACTAAGTCTGTGGACTAGGACTCTTGAAAGAGCTCGACGTGCGCGACTGAAAGCCCGAGAGAAGAAGCCTTCTCAAAGGAAGTTCCTACTCTCAAGAGAGGAATCATCATCAGGTTCCGGAGAGTCCGCGACTGTTCACCATGCTCAGACGAGTTTTCCCAGTTTCAGCGATGATGTTGGGACAGGTGATGATGACCCCGTCGTGGTAAGAACTGTGGAAAATCTCTCTGTAGCTGGAAGTGATGCGCTAGCATTAGAACAGGAGAAAGATGCCAGGTCTGTAGGAGGGATCCTATCCCGATGATTACTGACAATGCTCTTGCTAATTTTAATATCCTTTGGATATTGAGAGGTGGTGACATTGGCAGGATAAGGGCAGAACACAGAAGTTTCTTGTTGTTATGATTAACTCACATTATAACAGAGAAATAGGTCAGAAGTTTGTCGTCCTAGCTCCATTTAGCTTATTACTGACCACTAGTTAGTCCAGAACAAGGTGTCGGATTGAAGATCCAAGGTTACTGGTTAGCATCTGGGATTCTAGGAGTTACTGCAGCCTCTATGGGCAGAGTTGCAGAGTCTGGTGCAGATGCTGTGGTAACAAAATCAATTGGTTTAGCCCCTCGTAAGGGTCATCCAGGACCAGTTCTCACAACCTCACATGGTGGTCTCATCAATGCAGTGGGTCTTACAAACCCGGGGATTGATGCCTTCAAAGAAGAGCTGGAACTCCTAAAGGGTAAAAAGATTCCAGTAGTGCTCAGTATCTTTGGGAACACAGTAGAAGAAATTGTTGAGGTGGCAAAGAAAGGCATACAGCTTAAGCCAGCCGCTATTGAACTGAACCTCTCTTGTCCGCATGCAGAGATTGGTCAGATAGCTCATAGTCCAGATTTGACTCACAAGTATGTTTCAGCTGTCAAAGATATAGTTGATTGCCAAGTGTTTGCAAAACTGACCCCTAATGCCTCTGACATCATCGCTGTTGGTAAAGCTGCAGAAGAAGCCGGTGCTGATGCTGTTGTGGCCATAAACACACTCCGAGGAATTAAGATTGATATCTATCAGATGCGTCCAGTGTTGGGTCACAAAGTAGGAGGGCTGTCTGGACCTCCAATCTTCCCAGTTGCAGTGAGATGTGTCTATGATCTGAGTCAGGCCTTGACTGTTCCAATAATCGGGGTTGGTGGCGTTGCTAATTGGGCGGATGCGATAGAGATGCATCTAGCGGGTGCAAGCGCGATTCAGATTGGTACAGCACTCATTGAAGGACTAGACGTCTTCTCAGGAATCAAAGAAGGCGTCAAGAAGTACCTGAAAGAGATGAGAATATCAAACATAACTGAAATCGTCGGTGCGGCATGGAGGTCTACCACATGAGTATGGATGACTTCATGGGAAACCCAGTATCTGTGAGGATTTCCAAGGTGGTTCATGAAACTACAACGGCATGCACTATTATTTTCAATATCAAGAGCTCCAGTTTCACATTTTCTCCAGGTCAGTTCCTCATGATATGGGTCTCTGAAGTCGATGAGATTCCCATGAGTATCTCCTTATGGGAGCCACCGAAAGTAGGAGTGACAGTTCTTCCCATTGGTGAGGCGACCGAATCACTCTGCACACTTCAACCAAACGACTGGATTGGTATCAGGGGGCCCTTTGGGTCATCATTCACTCTTGAGTCAAAGAGGGCTTTAGTTGTGGGTGGAGGGGTTGGAATGGCACCACTGAGACCGTTGATCTATAACCTCCGCGATAAGAATGCAGAGGTTACTGTGTTGATTGCAGCCAAGACTAAGCAAGAGCTCATGTTCTTTGAGGAGTTCTCTCAGTTATCAGATGACAGATTGAGAGTGAGCGCATCAACTGATGATGGCTCTGAGGGTTTCGAGGGACTCGCACCTGAGGCGGTGAAAGAAATCTTGAATGACAATGATTTTGATACCTTGTACACTTGCGGTCCTGAGCTTATGATGCACAACCTCTATGATATAATCAAAGACAGTAAGTTGGCCTTTCAGGCATCTCTTGAGCGGTTCATGAAGTGTGGTTGTGGTATCTGCGGGACTTGCGCTCTTGACCCAACTGGATCCCTAGTCTGTGTAGATGGTCCTGTATATTCAAGGGACTATCTATCGAAAATAACAGAATTTGGTAAATACCAGCGTGATGCAATGGGTGTGAAGAAGAAGTTTTGAATATGAGCCACAGGTCTTGATCGACCTGTTCTCAGATATGTCGGGTTACTTACGAACTCCGATTGTTTGACCTTTAACGAATCTTTTGACGTAATTCCTCTTATTACGAATACGAGGAATTGGTGTGTGTCTCTCACGCCCATGTACTTTGGGTGTGGATTCACGGACCTTTCCAGCCTTTGTGAGTGAACCATGTGAACCAGGCATTTTGTTTACCTCTATCAGGAGTTATTCGTGATTCCGAATTGTTCTCATAAAAAGCTATCCAATTGACACTCTGTTGTACGACCTTAATAGCCCCAATCGATACCGGACTACATGACCCAGCCACGGCTGCGCTTACTGTCGACGCCTTCCCACATCGAAAACCATACCCCTCTTTATGTTGATG
>MEHG01000089.1 GCA_001940705.1 Candidatus Thorarchaeota archaeon AB_25 | reverse complement strand
GATTGTTTCTTCTCCTCTGGAATTTTACTTACCGGATAAACATCAGTGAAAATCTGAATCCATTTTTCACCGGGCTTTACAAAAAGGGTGTACTTGAACGACAGAGCATCATCATCAGTTGATTCACTTGCAGATTGTTCATCCTTCCGTTCATTGAAAACAAGTTCAAAAACACCTTCTTCCTCGTTCCAGAAATGGTTCATTTCTAGTAAATCGAGGTAATCTTCAATCTGACTTCGGATATCTACCAACCTGCATCCTCCAATTAGATGAAACAAGATTGCCTGATTTAAGGATTTGTAAGGATTGACCGGTCAATAGTCAGTGTATTCCCAATGAATCTGATAGACGGACATTGTTGGTCTTCCGGCTACAACATGAAATTCAGGAGGAATTGTCACAGTGTATACTATATCATAAGACAAGTATGGGAAATATCTTTGCCAATACATAAAGAGCTCATCGAAAAAGACAAAGTAGTTGCAGCCTTGTTCCCGTAAGTACGACAATGTTTCTCGTGGCGTCATGTTTCCATGGACAATATCCGGACTGACGAGACCAGCTAGATCTATCATTGACCTGTTTGAGATAAATCTCACAGCTCCAGCATCATGAGTTGCAAAAACTGCATCCGCAGGTGTGTTCTCACCTATCCAGTTACCAATGTTAACTTGTAAGTCATTTATATTTTTGACAGCTTTGCCATAGAAAGTTGCTTGACCAACGTAGTTAGGTATAAGTGGTACAACAAGAACAATAAAAACTATAGATCCTGCAACGAGTTTTGTTTCATTACAATCTTTGAGTCGCAACATCCCAATGAGAATAACATCAAGGACCCAAGCTGTGACAATAATAGAAACTACAAAGAAGAGGTCAAAAACTGGAACAAGGTAACGAGCGTTGTTAATCAGTGATGCATAGGGGGTAGTCAGTCTGTACATGACAGTCAGGACAACAGGAATCATCCATGGGAATGGTTTCCCCTTGACAATCAGGATGATACCCACGAATACTCCCACGAGAAGAAAAGGCATCTCACGAACAAACAGAGTCCACCAGAAGTTCCAAGCTTCGATTTCATAATCTAGTGGAGTATGCACCTTTGCATAGAATGTATCCGGCAATGGCAAACCAGTGACACTAAGGCAATGCAAAAACCAAGGCAATGCAACTAACACTGCTAAGCAAGCAGACACAAACAGAGTTAGAATACGTTTTCCATCGATTTTTCCTTTGAAGTAAAGAATTAGAAACCTGACTGGAACCCCAATTGCAACAATAATCCCTTCAGGTCTCGATAGGAAGGCTATTCCAGCTAGCACTCCTAGGAATAAATCATACTTGATTTCGACTTTATCTAAGATAATGATTGAAAGAAGTAAGACGAAGACGAACAAGGGGGTTTCCATACCTGATAACATCAACCAAGTGTTCCGAGGGAGGATCACAAAACCTACGATAGCGAGAACACCCAAGGGTATACTCTCAGTGTACTCACTGACAATCTTACCTACAGCGAAGGAAGAAGCCACATAGAAGCAAATCGCAATTGTATAGAGACCCCATGCCAACCCAACTGGGTCAGATGATATGTAAAACAGAATGGAGATTATCAAGGCCCATAGTGGACTTGTTGATCCCGTACTTGGGTAACCTGGTGAATATTCCCAGGGAGTCCCTTCATAGATTGTCCTAGCAAATTGAAGATGAATCCATGAGTCATCTAAAGTAAAACCAGGGTGGGTATACGACAACATCGTCGAGAGATAGTAAAGGCAAGACAGACACGTCGCTACAATTGCAGTCACAAGAATTACGATGACATCTCGATTTCCTACTAGCCACATGCGGACTTTCGTAACATCCCTATCTGAGGTGTGTTCACCTGCTTCATCGGTGCTTATCTCAGAGGGCTCGTTCATCTCTCCCACCGTGCGTCTATGTCGCCAGACGGGACCCGACTATATGTCTTTCGTCATAGAGTTACTTTCGGACATCTCTCCCACCACCTTTAGAGTACATCCAAGAGGAACGAAATGTCAGAGAATTCACTTAGCAAAGCCTTTGCCTTCAGTAAATGGGTCTACATTCAGTAAGGGGAAGGCAATGGCACTCGACCAAGTTCGAACGACTCAAATGCAGCTTGGACAAGCTGGAGCTAGTCGTCATGTAACAGCATTCAGTCCACCCGGCATAGCTGTGGAGGCTGCAAAATATCCAGTCTTAATGGCAGGTGTATTGGCCTCAACGGAACCCTCAGAATATCTCTCCATATTCGATCATCCTGAATCATGGATGGGTCTAGACAAGGAAGCTATCATGTCCATGAGGCGACGATTGTATAGGTTCACGGTTCCAATTGATGCACGTGCAATGGAACCGTCAAATTTCGTAGAGGCACTGCAGACAATCGCCCTATCAGTCAGTCCTGTAGCTATTGAAGTCGAGACTGCTAACCTCCCCCCAAGGGATCTTTATCCACTTAGAGGACAACTACCTGCCAGCTCCACCGTCGAAATCAGTTCATTGGAGATTATGTCAGAACCTGAGATTAGTAGGGTAGCGAAACGAATCACAGAACTGGATATCCCAGCATCTGAGGCGGCTTGGAAACTTCTTGATTATGACTATTCACTTGACCAAGTGGCCCGGTTGATGTCCGTGGGCTTACTAGGTCGGTTAGATAGTCGAAGACTTGTTCCGACAAGGGGAGCCTACAAAGCAGTGATAGATGCTTACATCAGTCGCTGTTTCATGGAGCTCACTGACAAATCAGTTTCATCATCATACAGAATTGGGATATCTGAAATCCATGGTGAGAACTTCACAGTATTTGCCCAACCAGGAAAGCCAAGAGTGGATTACTTTAAAATTGAAAGGACACAGAGAGGCTTTAATCGTGATGTCAGCTTGGAAGGAGTCAAGAATGTCACAATAGACTCTAAGACATCTATTTTTGCAGACCATGCGAGATTCTCTGCATATGCAGATCTAGTCAAGCAAAAAGAGTCAGCACAGGTTAGCATCTTTCACTATGCTAGAAACAACAACAATAGTGTGTTAGGTCCTTGGCTTGTACGGGCAGGTGTCTGTGCTGCGTTTGAATCTGACCAAGTTAATCTTGATACAAAAGAGAATGCGCTCACTGTTCTAGATTCCTTACTCTCACCGGATATTAGTGTCTGGACAAAAGAAGAATCAATTCTCGATAGTTTTGGTGGGAGCCTCAGGACTGTTGAAAACTCGTCACTACTTAGTAGATTGTAAAAAAAGAAAGGTGGTGTAGGTGGAACCTACACTCTCTCTTTAGCCTCTTTGCTAGAAGCTGCTTTGTACATCAAGACTAGACCTATGATAGCCAAAAGACCTCCTGAAACAAGACCTCCGCCAGCAAGTATCGGTCCGAGACCGAGGACATCAAGGGCTAGCATGATAAGACCTGCACCAATGAGGAGCATGATCAGACCAACACCTATCCCGCCAGCTCTGAATGTCATAGAACGAGGATATTGACTCTCAATGACGTATCCAGTTGGAGCTGATACCGAAGCCTTGTACTTCTTGTTACCATATCTGTACATAAGTTCCCAAACTGGAACATGTATCAGAAAGGTCTCACCAACGTCGATCTTATCATTTCTTGACTCGATCTTTGAAACCTCTTGAAGAACAAGATTGGTCTGCCGGTCATGAGCAATCTGATGAGCCAACTTCTTGGCCTGATCCTCTGTCATGTTACTGTGAAGGACCTTACCATCAAACTCCTCTGCGTGAGCATGACTGAAGTATTCCTTGGCACGAGTCGGGATCGGATGAGAACGTACATCCGCGTCGATGTCTTTCACTCCGGCAATATTGATCTCGTGTCTTCTTGTGAAAGCTCCTGATTCGGGCTTCCAGTAAAAATCAATACGCTTGTACGCACCTCTTCGCTGCGGCCACTCGTTGTGAAAGTTCGCATCTCTACCCATTCCTTGATACTCTGTATGAGCATCAACTCTGCTAATCCAGAATGGATACCAGACCTGTTCGTACTTCACGAACTTCGCGCCTACATTCAAATCTTCAGGAGCACCAAGTTGTTTTGAAATCCAATCAACTAGAGTTGTCTGAGCTTCATGCTGATCGAAGTGTACTCGTATCATATAGTGGTCCTTGAACTTGACACCATCAGTTGTCTGGGCAGTACCACAGTATGAACATACTAACAGGACATCTCCAGGTCCAGTTTCAAAATTTGCATCACAAAACGCACATTTCGCCATTTCGATCACCCCTTCTTGGTGCGCTGAGTCATAATCAGCACCCTAAACCCTGCAAAGGTCATTATGATTCCAATTATTATAGCTGCGATTCCTATGACAATCTGCATAGTGTCAGGATCAGGAAGAACATTGATTCCCATTCCAGCTCCCATGAAGAATTCGCCGCCAATTCCTGAAACTATGATTCCGATAAGACCCATTAGGGCCCACATGATTCTCTGACCACGCGTGATTGGAATCTCTCCTAGAAGCACCTTCCCAGAGTTTCCGTCGATGGCAGCCTTGTAAAGTTCACCCTCGAATTTGTATCGGATTAGTGAGAATGGTGCTTGAAGATAAGTTGTCCCTCGCACATTGGTTGTGGTCCGACAATCGAAAAGCTCTGTTAGACCACTTGAGGCAGTAGCACGATGATTGTCGGCTACACGACCGTGGATAGCTTTTTCGAATTCTTCCTCTCCAATCTCTTCGTTGAGAAGAGCTGGTTCAAGATCCTTGATCTTCTCAAAGTCGTACGGAATTGTCTTCGCGAGGTTAATTGTTTCAAGATACTCCTCGAGACCGTAGAAACGAGCGCCCTTTCGGGCTAATAATCGCTCATCAGTATCTGTATGAAGTTCATCCTGAACTGGAACGTATCCTGTCTCATAGTCAGTATACGTTTCAGTCCGGCTTTTCCCATCAGAATCTCTCACGGTCCGAGTCTTTTGAACCGGCACTTGGACTGTCTTGTATCCTTTGTAGTAGGAGTCTGCTTTGACCTTCGCTGTCCAAATGGGCACGTAGATCAAACGATTCTCGACCACTTGAGCACCCTTCACCAAGGATTTGTTCATACCCTTGTTCTTGTCAAGAAATGCTTGGAAACCTTGCATCCGCTCATCCGAGTCAACTGCAGTTTCCATCAAATGGTCACCGATTGCTTTTCCATCTATTGTGTTGGTACTTCCACAATAGGTACAACTGATAACAACGTCATCGGGTCCGGTTTTTACATTGCCATTGCAGGTTGGGCATTTGAACATGTCCGCTGCTTCTGCTTCTGAACCCATTGTCAAACTCTCCGGAGTCTGTATCTGAAGGCAATTCGCGGCGTAGACATTTAAGACTTCGTCACATGTGCATGTGGGAGTAAAACCTTCATCATTGTGGTTTATTTTTCGACGTATAGGTAAAGGACTCAAGAAACCCAACTAAATTGAATAAAGAGTGAACGATAATTGGAGCAATTAGACTCCCAGTAGTCGCTAAAGCAACGCCAGATATAATACCTAGAATAAGAGAAGACCCCATAAGAACGACAGGATTCATACCCATTCTTTTAGCAGGCATTACATGAACAACTGCAAAAACGATGGCGGAAACTATTGATCCACCTGTCAACGACAAGTTACCAAATTCGATTTGTAGTAGAAGTGTAGTATCAAGAATTCCCTGCAGAAAGCCTCTAAACAATACTTCTTCTGAAACGCTTGCCAGTATGACAATCAGAATGAAGAACAGGACTCGACTCCTTGGATCTGGTGGTGGTTTCATCTCAGGGGGAGATGGAGATAGAATCTCAGCCATTCCAACTGTAAAGATTGCAATAATTCCACCAACCAAAATGAGCCAAGATAGTTCCCACAGATCCATCCATTGAAAACCCCACTGATGGATATTTCCCTGGCTCAGAACGTACATGATCAGCAAAGACAAAACAAGGATTATGGGGCCGATGATGATATTCGAAATCCAAGAGCGTTTCTCCAGAGCACTGCCTATTGATTTTACTTTCTTTGAAGTTATCATCAACAGTGAGAAAGCAATGAAATAAGTAACGAGTGTAAGTCCAACACCAATCAACAGAGCGACTATCCACTCAAACACCTGTTCACCCCACTTACTGATACTGATTCAAACTTATGAGAACTACTTGATAACTGATTCTCTCAGCGACGAATATCATCTCTTAGTCTATCAGCTGAGAACTCATGTACCCGGTCCTTGACCTCTTCGCGTGCTGCTTGATGTTTCTCAAGAAAGTCCATCATCATAGGAGCCTGAATTTGCTTGCATTCGCCACAGAGAATCTCGCCACCTCGACATTTCTTCTCGATGTCAGCAAGATCTTTGTCATCTGGCATGAAGATGAAATTGTAATATTTGAAGACGCTGCAGATATCGGGGTTGGCTCCTAGTTCTCTTTGCTCTTCAACAGTAGTCCTTCCACCTGTGAACGCAGCCATGACTTTCTTCTTTGCCATCTTTGGAGTGTCGGTTGTGAAGACTGCAGACATTGGCTCAGAAGAAGACATCTTGCCACCCTCTTTCAAACCAGGCACGAATGAGCACTGGATGCTAGCTGGTTTGTAGTAACCGATTTTCTCAGCTATGTCACGTGTAACTCTCCAAAATGGATCTTGGTCGATTGCACAGGGAATGATACAGGGAGTCTTCTTTCCGTAAATCCAAGAATGCAGAAAAGCTGGGACCGCTTGTATAGCAGGATGCCAAACCGAGCCAATGTTAGTGCTGTTGTCAAATCCAAATGTAGCCTTCACTGTGGAGAAGGTCACTTTTCGTGCCACTTCAACAGCAATCTCATAGAGCAGGTCGATATGCTCAATGTCTTGAATAATGAAAGTGTTCTCTGGTTCAAACCCAAGAGCAAGTAAATCAAGTGTGTTGTCATGTGTGAATTTCCTAACATCATCTAAACTGAGATGTGGCTCAAAGAAATATTTCTCATCATTCGTCATCTGGAAGTATAGACGAGTGTCAAACTTCTCTTGCATCCATTTGGTGAATATCCATGGAACTAGGTGACCAATATGTGTAATGCCACTTGGTCCTCTACCTGTGTAGAGTACGAACTTGTTACCCTTCTCATACTCATCGAGAATCCAGCCAAGGTCTCTGTGTGAGAAAAAGAGATTGCGTTCAAGCAGGACATGTTTCTCTTTGGTAATTTTGTACATGCGTTTTCGTAACTCTTCGGAGATTCGTTCTGTTCCGAACTGCTCAATGAGACGGTCGTAGTCAACAACCCCTTCAACTTTCCAGGGAGTCACTACGAAATCTTCTTTGTCGTCACCCATAGGATGTACTTCCTTTGAGATACTTCAGAGCAAGAGATTCGGGTTTTCCAATTAAGCATGGCGGTTGAAAATGATTTTTCGACAAATGGTTACTCTAAAAAGGCATGAAACACAGATTCACGAGCAATTGCATTGCTTATCAAAGGAGACTGTAGGATGCGTATTGAAGAGTATGAGTTCGAGGAAGAGAAAACGCTAAACAATTTGGCGGACCTTTTTGTCGAAATCGCAGAACAGATACGAGCAGGAGAGAAGCTTGAACTTCCCATGCCAACATTGAAAGAAGGAATAATCGAGGTTCCTCTTGGAGAACCAATTGAAACTGGAATTGAAGTTACAATCAGACGTCACTTCATCCATGTTGACCTAGCTTTAGCATGGAGAAGAACAAAACGAGAGGAGAAATAAAGTATGTCTGAGGATTTTGCTGATAGATCTACAATACTCATGCAATTTGGAAAAATAATAGGAACTCAAGAGCAAATTGCAGAATATGTTGACAATAGAATTTGTCTGAAATGTGGGGCTACTTTGGATGATGAATGGGTAATCAAGCGTCATGATACCTTCAAACGTCTTCGAAATCTGATTGACAAATACGCATTTTCGAAAAAACTCCCTCGAAATGACTTGGGGATAAAGGCTCAAGCTATAATTTCGTATCTACTAAATATCCAGCACACCTTTCTCAGAGTGATGATCAGGTTAGACATGATACAACATGAGTCATTCAATGAAATTTTCATGGATTCATTGACAACAATTTCAAAGAAAGTACATCAAATGATGACATCGCTCAAAATTATGGCTACTCAAGCTTCAGAGAATTTTGAAGAAATCTTAGATACGCTTGAACTAATCATTAAACTTGAAAGGCAAATCGATGAGGACAATATCATCATCTGCCGTCAAATATCAGTAGCTACTGGGGGAGACTCTGATTTCACTTGTTATATGATGAGAAAGATAGTAGCAGATTTGGAACACATATCAGATTATGTCAAAGAGTGCGCAGAGATATTTGCGGAGATTTGATCCGTCTTGATGCAAGGAGAAGAACTTTCTACATCAATCCTTGTTATAATAGCAGGTATACTAATTGTTGGAGTTGCGATTGCAAAGATTGCTGAAAGGTACCGTGTTCCACACCCAATCCCATTGGTAATTACTGGATTGGCCCTTGGTCGAGTTCTTCTTTTTTTGAATCCGGGATCACAGCTTGTGCAAATAGCAGGTTTTGATTTTATTGCTCAAATCACTCTTGCAGCAGTTCTTTTCTATGCAGGTTTAACCCTGAATCTTAGAGAACTTAGATTGTCAATTGTAAATATTTTGTTATTAGCAACGGTAGGTGTACTATCAACTGCATTAATCGGTGGATTCACAATTGGAGCAATGACATTAGCTTTGGGAGTTCCTGTGGGAATCGCTGCATTTTTGATAGGAGCTATTTTAGCTCCAACAGACCCTGCAGCGTTATTTTCGGTGTTAGAGTCAGGAGGTGTTAGGGTCAAAAGAAAGCTTTTCTCAATTCTTGAAGGAGAAGCTGTCTTTAATGATGCTACCTCAGTGATCCTTGTTATTCTTGTTTTTGAACCAATAGTCATAGCATCACTAGCAAACACTACAGGTGGCACGAACTGGGCGCTTATATTAGGGGAATTTCTAGCAAGTATGGGACTTGGAGTTGTGCTAGGGTATGTTGTAGCTCGTATAATTGGATGGGCAATAATCAAGAGTGGTGATGATACCAATGTTTCAATCCTTACTGCAACAACGCCTTTCCTTGCATATGGTTTGGGCGAACTCTTTACTGTGTTTTACATCCATCCAGGCGCACTTGCTGCGGTTTTTGCGGGCTTATTCATGGCAAATGCAAGAAGGATTGGCATGAAACCATTACCACAAAGATCAATGCGAGGAGTAATGAAGAATGTTTCATTCTTTTTCGAAATTATGATTTTCATACTCCTAGGTTATTCCCTAAGCGTTCCTCTGATTGAAGGAAATCCTGCTACGGAAACTATCAATTTCATCATAGCTAATCCAGGTATCATCGGAGTTGGATTACTAACCGCAGCACTAGTAATTCTTGTTGCAAGACCAGTTTCTGTTTTTCTGGTGACTGCAAGAGATAGAAAAATGGGACATAAAGAAAGGTTCTTCATCAGCTGGGCAGGAATAAAGGGTGTCGCAAGCGCTGCACTTGCTGCAATCGCTGTAACTGTGATTATTAATTATTCATCGAATCTTGGTTATATTGAAGAAATATCAATAGTAGTTCCAACGATTTATGCCATTGTTTTCATTGTCTTGCTCGTGAGTCTAATAGTACAAGGATTATCGACGGCTTTCTTAGCAAATCTTTTGGGGCTTAGTGAAAAACAGGATCGTGCAAAAGAAATCACTATACATCGAGATGCTACTAGACAAGCACTCCTACATCTTGTTGACCTTTACACTGAGGGGAAGATAGACCCCTCTATATATAGTCGGCTTAAAGCAGAATTAGAGGAAGAAATCTTTACACTTGAAGACGAACTTCGACGAGTTGTGTCTGAAAGAAGAGCACAAATTCAAGAATTAGTATTTCGAGAGGACCTTTTCAGATCAAAACTTGAATTTTATGAGAAACAATTCGAGTCAGAAAAGATCTCGGAAAGTATTTTTCAAGATCTAAAAAGTGAGATAGAAGCTGAAATTGAAGAAGTAAGAAACAGAATCATCACGCAGGAACAGCGTTTTTCACCTGAGGGAGATTCTTGAGTGACAGTAGCGTACCGTGTCTTTTAAATTCTCAATTCTATCCGATAGTCTTAGTTTGAGAGAGTGGCGGTAAAATGACCAAGGAGCGGAATGAGGTTCAAAGAGAATTCGTTGACTATAAGG
>MEHG01000088.1 GCA_001940705.1 Candidatus Thorarchaeota archaeon AB_25 | reverse complement strand
CAGGATAACTTTAAAAAAGCACTTGAAGAAGATTATTATTTAGGCCCTGTCTACATCTCTAAATATGATCTACCTTTTATTTCGATTAGTCTACCAATCCTGGATGAAAATAACACACAAGTCGGAGTTCTTGCTTCTGAAGTTGATCTAAGTCCTATGTGGGGAGCTGTAGCTAAGATAAAAGTTAAAGAAACAGGGTATGTTTATGTTGTAGACCAAGATGGAAAACTTATAGCATATAAGGATGTAAATCTGGTCAAGAAGAATCTAGCTTTGAATCAGATTCAAGGCGTTAAAAACTTTTTTAACAATATCCGTCAACCCGAGACTTACCTCTCATTTAATAATGAGAAGGTTATTGGTAACTGGAAATCAGTTGATGCTACTGGCTGGGGTGTGATAGTAGAGTTGCCTATGAAAGAATTATTTCAAGATGCAGAGATAACCAACAAAGGATTCAAAATCACGGGGAAAAAAATAACTCCACTTGTTACATCCATACGAAATACACGTATAAAACCCAAAATTAGGGTAAAGAAAAAACTCCGAGAGCCACGCATAATTGAGAAAACCGTCTCTTCACCTTCAATGATCTTAGTAATTTCAATAACATATGTTTGCACATCCACACCAACACCAACAGGTACAACAACACCAACGCCCACACCAACAACAACACCCCCACCATTTGATCTCTTAACTATCGGGGTGATTGGTGGACTTGGAGTAGTAATAATCGTTCTCATTGTACTTTTGTTTCGGAAAAAGTAATGGTTCAATTAAATCCAATATTGAATAAGCCTGGTCTTCTTGACTGGGCTGTTCTTTCTTTTTTTTGTGAGTGTAGTAATGATGAGAATATCTTGATGACAAGTATAATATCTGACAATACACCCTTACTACAAACAGTCAAGACATTCGTTTCAGAGCAGAAGTGGCTCTGTGATTAGAGGTGGAGAGGAAATGAAGATACGGGTCCTTGTGATTGATGATGACGAGGACCTGCTATTTTTGGCTGGCAAGTTTCTGACCAGAGAGGATGAACGGATTCAGCTCGTTTCTGCAACAACCGATCAAGAGGCACTAAGGCTCATCGAAGAAGAGCAGTTTGATGCCATTGTGTGTGACCACTTTCTTGGTCATGACAGTATGACTGGACTCGAGCTACTGGAATGGACAAGAGAGTTCAATCCACATATCCCCTTCATAATATTCACAGGCCGAAGCCAAGAGGCCGTAGCTATCAGAGCATTGAATCTTGGTGCGGACTATTATCTCAAGAAGGGAACAGAAGAGTTCAGGGAATTATTCACTCAATTGGCAAATAGAATAATCACAGAAGTTGAGGCGCGACGACAAGAAGAAGCCCTTGAAACTGCATTGAGTGAACTTGAGAAACGAGTCGATGAAAGGACGGCCGAGTTAACAAAGACCAATGAGCAGCTCGCTCAAGAAATAGCAGAGAGAGAAAAGATCGAAGATTCACTACTACTCCAACGAGATTTGGGAAACACTCTATGCAAAACAGAGAACCTGATTGATGCATTAGACAGGATTTTGAAAGCGACTGTACATTTGGAAGGAGTTGATACTGGAGGAATCTTCCTTGTTGATGACAAGACCGGACAGCTTGACCTCTCAACAAGCCAAGGTATGTCTTCTCAGTTTCTCAAGAGTATCCTTGGTACAGAGAAGAGCTTAGAGGTCACAGAACCAATCTATGTTTCAAGATCAGAGATTACTGATCCTCTCAAGAAACTCAGTGATTATGAAGACCTGACAGCTGTCGCGATTGTTCCAGTTCTATTTGAAGATAAAACGGTTGCAATTCTCAGTTTAGGATCTCACTCCCACGATGAGATACCCACAACTGATAAACACACTCTAGAGGCAATAGCTATTCAAGTCGGAGCTTACATGGCTAGAGTAAAGGCACAGCAAGCAATCGCCCAGTCGCAGTCTGAAATGATGGGGATGTTCGATTCATTTCAAGATCTGTTTTTCATAGTTGACAGAACAGGACTTGTACTCCACGCAAATAATACAGCATACAGTAAGTTGGGAAAAGATGATGCAACACTTCATGGCAAGAGTATCCTCGACCTCTACGGAAAAGAGAATCAGAGGAAGATTACTGAAATCCTAAAGAGTGTCAAGCAGGGGGAAGTGGTCAAACTAGATATACCGCTAATAATTGCGGATAGCATCAAGATAAAAGCCAACACCAGAGTTGTGACGGGCAAATACTCCGGAGAAGATGTAGTCTTCATGGTCTGTCGTGAGGTCTAGAGTTGAGCTTTACTCATTTCTGAGTACAATAAAATTTCCAATAATCATATATGGATTAGCTAAATTAACAAAATGGGAGCAAGGCTTAGGTTAGCTAGGTTGCGAAAGAACACAACAGGTGCAAGACAATGGGAGATGATAACGGTTTTCTCAAAGGTCCAATAACTCGACTCTTTGAGAAAGTATCAAAATGGATAGGCCTATCCACAAACGCAGGTCCGGTCTTGGCGGCACTCTTCATGGAAAGCTATGAAACCGGAAATCGCATGAGTTCTGATGACATCTGCAAAACCACTGGATATTCTCGTGCGAATGCAGGTCTGATAATCTCACAATTGGAAGCTCTTAGGATCATTCAGGGACAGAGAGATTATGATCAGACTGGCCGTGGTCGAAAACGTGTTCTATATGCGATTGAAGGAGACTTTGGAGACATCTTCAATCTTGGAGTTATGAGCCTCATGGATAGACTTGGAGCTATGATGAAGGATATCCAATCTATCGAAGATTTGAGAAGTGGTCGAGAGGATGCCTTGGAACCAATGCTCAAGGATATCAGGAAGGTAATTCAGAATAGAATTGATTCGATTGAAACAGTAGCTTCTGCGAAAGTGACTCTCTAGTATCAAGAGGACCAATTACTCATGGTCCATCCGCATTATTGTAACTAAGGCTTCACCATCCAAGATTTTTTTTCCATCTTGATTAGTGCAAGTAGTCTGAATGGTTATTCGCTCTTTCTCATCATTCTTTTCGATGACTTCAACTCTTGCAGTGATTGTATCATTGATTCTAACTGGTCCAAGAAATCGCATCTTCTGGCTCAAGTAAATTGTGCCAGTCCCTGGAAGTTTCATTCCTATTGCATTACTAACTAGTCCTGCAGTAAGAATCCCATGTGCAATACGACCCCCAAACATTGTTTGTTTGGCCCAGTCATCATCAAAGTGAAGCGGATTGTAGTCCCCACTTAGATCACCAAAGGTTTGGATGTCCTGTTCAGTGAATGTATGTGAAACCTCAGCAGTATCACCAATTTTGATATCTTCATATTTTGTTACTTTCATTGCTAGATCAACATCTGCAAGCATGAAAGTGGCTAATCAATCTTGGGATGAAATTCATCTATGGAGCCACAGGCAGAGTGACAATGAACACTGAGCCCTTTGAATAGTCACCCGGCACACGATCTTCGACAGCAATTGATCCTCCGAAGACTTCTGTGAGTGTTTTTGCAACAGAGAGACCTAGACCTGTTCCCTTTGCACCTGACATGAAACGATTGAAGAGCTTGGCTTTCTGTTCAGGTTCAATACCTTGGCCATAGTCGATCACTCTCACTATCCAGATAGCACCTTCTTCATTTTCACCCAATTCCAGTTCTACTTCAACCCGTTTCTTGTCGGGAGAATACTGGATTGAGTTTCGCAGGAGATTCGTGAATATTCCTTCAATCAGACGGTGTCCTTGAACATAACATTCTCCAAGGTTTCGATTAATGCTGAACTCGATACTCTGACGATGCAGAGAAGGGATTGCATTCTCATACGAGTTCCGTATGCATTGGACCAAGTCAAGATACTCGAAATTCTGGAAATTCACCTCTTCAGATAATCCAATTTGTCGCACATTTCGTATAAGCTCATCAGCACGATGTAGCTCTGTCTGAGCATCTTTGAGCACTTGTTCCCTTAGACTAGTTTGAATTCCTTCGACTTCAAGGAGACCTAAAGAAATGAGTATGGCTTGATGGTAATTTGAAATATCATGAACAAGAAGATCGGAGTAGACCCGTGCTCTCTGATGAGAGCTCTCTGCTCTGCGCATTTCCCCTAAGTAGAGCATACTCAACACAGCTGGTCCAAACAATAAAGCAACAAGCAGTATTAGCTCAGCAGAATACCACCCCGCGGTCCAATCCAGGAAATTCGCTTTGAGAATGTTGGGTACTATCCAAAGGGCGAGGAAACCAGTGAGCAGAACCTCCACCGTAAGACCTCCTCCGGATTTACGTGATAGATAGACGATTAGGTACGTGAACTCTAACATTGCAAAGAGATTGACAATAAGAAGGACAGAACCCCCTAGAGGACTATGGAGTAGGACTGGAACAGCTCCAGTGAGACCAGTTTGAATCATTTCTGATAAAATGACAAGACCAGTCTGAATTAAAACTCCAAGAAGAGGCCATAACTCAGGACGAGGCAGATTCGATGGGGGTTTATCCATTGTCCAACGAATTGTTAGATATAGTGCGATTAGTGATATTATACTCCCTGTGATGTACGGGACCATTGATTCACCCGCATATGGTAATGGTAGCTGCGACATCACTACCTGATAAGCATCTACAACTGTCCATGAAGCAAACAGAAGAATGAGGGGATAGAGATTCCTCTGTCCTCTTGTTTTCGCATGACCATAAGTTAGTAACGCCATGACAGCTGACAGAGATGCGGCACCCATATGTACGATAATGTAAACACTCAAGTCTGGATCGTAAAAGCCAGGTATCAATGTCTCTACAATAAGAGTAACAATAAATGGAATTAGGAAAAGAGCTGAAAAGCCAGACGCGAAGATGGCTGCACTTTGTGGTTTCATCCCCGCATCCTGAAGATATGGGATAGCTAGGGACAAGTAAAGTACGAAGAACGCAACAGATTGAAGGGTTACTGAAAGTGTCCAGATAACTGATGGTTGGAAAAGAGGAATAATCAGTGGGACTGCAGACGCTGCCAATAAAACACAGAACACGATGAATGCGATGGGTTGGTATGGTGGGTCTTCTTTTGTAGATTGGAATACAAGATAGCTCGTTGCACCTAGTAAGATTATAACAGTTCCAAAGACAATGACACCCAAACCGTGCATTAGTGACTCAGGGATTATTTGGATAATTCTATTTGAGAGAACAGCATAGGTTAGCATGAGGATAGTTCCTAATGCAAAAGCGATTGCGTAGAGCCTTCTGTTAGAAGTTTTCTTGCATCTCACATTTGACCATACTGAAATGAAGAGTAAGCAACTTAGCAGAGCTAATTCCAGCAGGTCATTGAATAAATTCAACCTGGATCTGCTCAGTATCCAAGTATCAAATGAATATAGGTTATCAATTGCAAATCCTGTATGCATGGCTGAAGAAAAGAACAGAGCTGCTTGAACCATCACAAGAAATGGCTTAGGTCGTTCTCTATTTGCGAGCAGTGTGATAGCAATGCACGCTATTGCCGAGAATGCTATGAATGTCTGGAAGGCAATATCGGTGTGATATGTCCGCCAAGCACGTAATCCAATTACGAACCATGTAAATGCGGCTAATAATGCAATGACACTGTATAATGCTACCTGCTTTGCGAAAATCTCCCGCTGGATACCAGACATTAACTCCACTCAGTTAAACGGTTTCTTTACTAGTAAAACCTTTACTATGATATATGAGCCAACTTTGGTCTGCGGAGGATAAACCCAAAAGACATGAATAGGCAAAATTATGGGTTTTTGTTCAAGAGACTTCTACGTCGAAGGAGTTTCAGCCAAAAAGAGGAATTGCCCAATTGCCTGAGGAACAATCTAATCAACAGTCAGATTCTAGTTCAGAGGTACTAAGGTATAGAGCACTCTTGGATGCAATGAATGATGCCTTTGGTGTCATAGATAGTGAAGGCATACTCACCTACGCTAATCATAGATTCAGTGAGTTGCTTGATTATCCGCTTGAGGATATGATAGGAAAACCAATCACATCGTTTCTTGACGATGAGAATTTGTTCATCTTGCAGAATAATGTTCGAATGAGAGTAGAGGGACTATCATCTCAGTATGAACTCGATTGGACTATGAGGAATGGAAAGAAAGTTCATACAATTGTATCCGGTACACCTCTTTTTGGGGAAGATGGGTCTCACCAGGGATCCTTCGCTGTTGTCACCGATATATCTTGGCGAATTGATGCTGAGATGAAGTACAAATTGCTGGCTGAACAGTCCATCCAGGGTCTGACAATAATTCAGAATGATCAATACGTGTATGTGAATCCAGCCTTTGCATTTCTAGTAGGTTATACGGTTGATGAAATACTATCAATGTCACCTGAGGAAGGTTGGGATCTTATCCATCCGGATGACAGGAAATACCTGCTCCAACTAGCAAGCGATAGGAGATCAGGGATTAAGATTCCAATGCCTTACGAATATAGATTTGTACGAAGGGACGGGTCTGTTCGTTGGGTTCAGGCGTTCTCGGGAGATATTGAATACGAGGGAATACCAGCACTTCAAGTCATGTTAATTGATATTACGGAAGCCAAATCGACTGAAGCAAGATTACGTTCCTCACAGGAGATGCTTCAGACCGTCATGAATACTATTCCTGAGTATGTCTTCTGGAAAGACATTGATTCTATCTACCTAGGATGTAATGAAAACTTCGCTCTAGTTTCAGGTGTGGACACTCCGGACAATATTGTTGGAAAGACTGATTTTGACTTGGCATGGCGCGATGTAGAAGCGGAGTTGTTCAAAGCACTCGACCAAGAGGTCATCAGGACAGACCGACCTCATATGAATGTCATATCACCACAACGCCAAGCAGATGACCGAGACGCATGGATTGAAATCAATATCGTCCCTTTGCATAATGAGGAGGACAAGGTGATAGGGGTTCTTGGAACATATCATGATATAACTGAGAAGCGTATTGCAGAAGATAACCTGATTAAATCAGAAGCCAAGTATCGAAGTCTTGCAGAACAATCTGTCCAAGGAATTACTATCCTTACAGCGGACAAGTTCCTTTACTATAATCCTGCATTCAAGGAGTTGGTGAGATATCCTGATGAAGAACTCTCCATAATGAGTGCAGATGATGTGTGGGACCTCGTTCATCCAGATGATAGACAAGAGCTTCGAAAAAGAATGGAAGATAAGATTGCCGGACGGTCAGTGCCACCAAGATATGAGTATAGATTCATTCGGAAAAGCGGTGATATTAGATGGGTGGAGAGCTTCACAAGCCGCGTTGAATATGGAGGAACATCTGCAGTTCAAACTGTGATTGTGGATATAACCGGCAGACGCGAGAGTGAACGCGAGCTTCGCGTGGCAAAGGATAGGGCACTCCTCTATCTTGATCTCATGGGCCATGATTTAGCCCAACAACTGCAGGTAATCCTGAACAGTGCGGCTCTCATGAGGTCTGCAGTTGATGAGTCAAATAAAGAGTCATTCATGAAGGTGATTGGGGATGCAGTCAGACGCTGCGCAAGAATCATTGAAGAAGCAAAGGTAACTGAACAGCTGCTTTCCATTCCAATCAGAGAGAGAAAACTCGATGAAGCCATTGAATCAACGATCAAGGCAATGTCAAAGAGATCTGAATCGATTACTTTTGAGACCTCATATTCCTCACGGAATGTGATTATTGAGGCGGACGATTTTCTTGAATTACTACTATCAAATATCCTGATGAATGCCATTGAGCACAACCCCAAAGATGAGAAGAAGGTCTGGGTGGAACTAACAGAGGTTGATATCGGCTACGTAGTTTCAATTGCTGACAATGGTATGGGAATTTCTGATTCGGTCAAAGCAAGTCTCTTCGACACATCAAGACGATTTGGAGGACTTGGGCTTCATACAGCACATTATATTGTTGAGAAGTACAACGGTCTCATTGAGATACATGACCGAGTTGCAGGTGATAGTACTCAAGGCGCAGAGTTCAGAATATGGATTCCCAAACCTGGAAACTCGGTTGACACCTGAACCTCACTCAACTAGCTCAATTTCCGAATCATTCTTTGCTCCAATTCCAATCTCAACTGCATGTTTAATCTGGGGGATGCGCCACACATCCATGTCCAGTTTGTTCTTCGCATTGCAGCACTGAATGATCTTTACACCTTCAACATCAACAGCGACCATGTCACCACCCGCGAGAATGACTCCCGGTGTTGAGCATGTACCAGAGGAAGGACCACCTGTCACGAAGCATGTTCGAGCATCCATGACTATCAAATCAGGATGGAAGTAGGATGCAAGATCTGCAATCTTTGACTGAAGTCTACGAGCATGCATCTTTATTCGCTGACTGTGTTTTATCCAACCTACAAAGCCCTTCATACTCCCTGTGAACCCAGCTAGGAAGTGGGTCTTCAGACAAGGTGCAAGCACCAGTTTCTGTATATCTAGAAGGGGTTTGCCAATGGAACCACTCTTGAGATACTTTCCACTCGGAAACTTAACCTTCACCCATTCGTGTTCATCAAGAAAGATGAGGTCAGCATCCAGTTCATCAGCAACAATATCAAGTCCAATTTTCTTTGCAACTCCACGAGTGGACACTCTCATTGTGGAGCTGTCAATGATTTCAAGTTTGGAAGCACCTGAATCTAGAATGACTTCACCAAGGGCTTTGATGAATGCAGGGTCGCTAGAGGCTGGATATGGGTCCGCTGTATTGAGATTGGGTTTAATCGTCACCTTATCGCCAGACTCGATGATCTTGTCTAGTCCTCCAATGAGATTAACTGCTTGCTGAATTGAGGTTTTCAAATCTGCTTCAGCAATCACCTTACTGACCAGGAATCGACCATTGTTCATGAATGGAGTTGACATTGTAGTGTCCGGACTGTTTCTAGTTTGAAATAGGTTGCTATGTGTCAAAATTGCCGCGAATTTATTTCTTTGACCGTTTTGGTATCAAGAAACCGACCCTGTCCCTATACTCAAGATAGGGGTCTCCATAGCGGATCACAAGGTCTCTCTCCTCCGCCACACACATTATGTAGAAGATTGGAATCCAGATGAAGGAATAGAGAGCTAGGAAAGGTGAGTTGAGGAATAGTGCTATAGGAAACCACATGACACCTTCGCCTATCGCTTGGGGATGTCGAAAAGTCTCATAGATACCGCCATAGAGTGTATGCTCCTTCTTTGGTTCCAGGGTTTCGCGTCCCGCGTCTTTTATTCCGATTACCATTAGATACAAACTTGGTATCAGAATGAGGATACCAATAAGGATAGAAACTAACCATGACCATGGAAAGACTAGTGGCAACCCGATAGGAAGGGGATAGAAGAAGTAGACCACATAGTTGATGACTGTGATTCCTTCAAAACCTCCAGCGACAAGACGGTACGTCTTGCATTTCGGATACGCTATCTCCCCCATCTTCTTCTCAAGTTGTGCTGGGCTCACGCTCTTGACATAGAAGTATAGGAATAGAAACGTCGAAATAACAAGCACAATGATGTTTATCCATTCTATCACTACAACCATCACACAAGAAACAATACTCTTTCTAGACACAAACCGCCCCAAAAACCCTTTGACTTCAGAATGTACCTTCAGGCAACTTAATATTCTTTAAACTATAGTTAATAACATGGTTTTAGAACTTGAAAGAAAACTAATCGAGGTTGTCGAAGAGGTTGTCCCTAGTGTTGTGAGTGTTTCAACTACTAGATTGGCTCGTACGCAATTATCTCGTGTTGTCCCTGTAAAGGGTCAAGGGTCGGGAGTAATCCTCTCAGATACAGGTTTCATTGTGACAAATGCTCACGTCATTGAAGGTGCTCGAGATGTGGACGTCACACTTCACGATGGGCGTAACTTCAAGGCAGTAGTTGTCGGTGAATCAAAGACTAAAGACCTTGCTATTTTGAAGATTGATGCAGAGGGACTCAATCCAATAGAATTGGGAGATTCCGAGAATCTCAAAGTTGGACAGTTAGCTGTTGCAGTTGGAAATCCTCTTGGTCTTGGATCAACTGTGACCTTTGGTATGGTGAGTGCAGTTGACCGCACAATTCAGAGTCAGAGAACATTCCTTGAAGGACTCATTCAGACATCAGCACAGATTAATCCTGGTAATAGTGGAGGAGCGCTTGTTGATTCCCACGGAAGATTGATTGGAGTACCAACTGCCATGATTCCATGGAGTCAGGGTATCGGATTTGCAATTGCAGTTGATACGCTCAAGGGAGTCTATGACGAGCTCGTGGAAACTGGAACCGTTCAAACATCATGGATGGGAATAATTGGAGTGA
>MEHG01000087.1 GCA_001940705.1 Candidatus Thorarchaeota archaeon AB_25 | reverse complement strand
AGCCGGTATGTTGTTGACTCCGGTTCAGTATGTCTTAACTGGAATTGCTGGAACCTTTACTGTGGAAGTCAATTCAACTGTATTGAGTCCTGGATTAGTTAGCAGTTACAATGTAACAGTCTTTGTGGATTGGAATGATGGGTCGACACCGTACTACTTCGATGACGCGACAATAGTCAGGGTTTCAACAAGAGAGCGTCAGATGGCATACACAATCTTGCCAGCTGAGATAACATCCTACGGTGAATTACTCAATCTGTCCTTCACTTTACTGGATGCTGACTCAAGCAAACCAGTGACAGATGCCCTCATCGCCTTCGACATTGAGTCAGGTGGTCTTACTGAAGGAGTTGATTTCTGGGTAATCAAGGGGACTGGTGTATACACGATTCGTATCGATACTACTGCACTAGGCACTCCTGGAACATTTCTCTTTGATCTTGATGTTAGTTGGGATGGCTCATCTCCATATTATCTTAATCTAGCTACAATTTTGATGACTGGGGTTGTAAACAAGATTGATACAATTCTTATCCCCCAGAATGAAATAAAGGAAGTTCAATGGTCCAGCTCCGTTTCCCTCGATTTTACATATAAGAGCCTACTAGATGACAGTCTAATCGATAATGCTGACATTAAGTGGGGATCATCATTTGAGTTTGCAGGACCTGCAGGATTCATCGGCTCAGGTCAGTATCAAGCATTTATCGATACAGCGGCATATACTGATCTTCATGTAGGCACATATGTGATTACGATTACTATAGAGAACCTTACTGCATACAAATCAGCTGTGACATACGTAACCTTGGTGATTACCGCACTGGATAGCGATATGATGCTGATTGATCCTGCATTACCGGTTATTAGCATAAATAGAGGCGCCGCCTTACCAATTACAATATACCTGACAGATGGTAGTAGCATTCCGATTCCCAATGGCCAAGTCACTCAAGTTTTAGCCACAATAGACGATGTGCCTTTCCCCCTATCGTATACAGGAACACTTGGATATTACAACGTTACACTACCTGAAGACGATGAAACCGCTACTAAAAGGGCACCAGGTACACCATACGATGTGATATTGTCCGCAACAATGATGGATTATGATCCAGCTATATTCTCATTCACATTCTATGTCCTTCAAACATCAACATATGTTCAGCTTGGTATTGACACATTTGACGAGATGACCTTCGTGTACTCGGAATTTGGGTTGCTTACTGTCAATGTAGTGCATACAAGTAGTACTCCATTCTGGAATGGTACTGTGCAATGGTCGATTTCCGATTTAGGTTTGGCTGCTAACTTCACAACTGATTATGGGAATGGAACTTTTAGTACGTATTTCGATACAACTGCTGTTGGTTATGGTATTGTACCTGTTTCGCTGAGGTTTATTCCTTGGAACAATATGTCCCTTTATGCAACTTCAACCAAACTGATTACAGTGGCCATAACACGAATACAGACTACTGCAACTCCACCATCTGGTCGTGAATTCTATTGGGGTTGGAGTGGATATCTTGAGTTCATTTATTGGTCAGAATCCTTCGGTACTGGGATTGCCAACGCTAATGTAACCCTAACGCTCCCGGGAGTTGAATCATCAATAGCAATTGATCTCAATAATGGCACGTATCTTGTTTTCCTAAACACCTCACTACTTCGAGGAAGTGCAAGCTATCTACCATTAACTGTGAGTTTCACAAAAGCCAATCACCTTGAAGCAAATGCTATCATTCAAATTCGAGTTTTAGAGGTCCCAACAGAGATCTTGGTTGAATCCATCGAGTATACACCTTCCTATATTGGTGATTTGAATGACTTGATCAACCTTCAGATACCAATTGGTGACTCGATGGCAATTGACTTCTGGTATAATGATACTGATAGTTCTGAAGGATTCATTGGTGGTCTAGCTGGTGCAATTGCTACACCTGATACCCTTCTCCGTGGTCCTACAATCACCACACCTCTCGATGTGACCATCATACATCTTGGTGGTGGCCTGTATCGTGTTATCTTTGACACTATGGATTCAACAATTGCCGCGGTAGTACATCCTGAAGAATATCGGCTCGCAATCGTGATGGCATTAGATAATCGCACGACTTCGAATATTGTGTTCAATATATTGGTCATCAATACACCCACAGAGCTGGTCATACTAGACACCATACCTAGTTTCATGACTAACGGTGAATCGATCACTTTGGAACTTTTCTATCACGACACATGGCATAACCTAGGAATTTCTGGTGCTACTTTTTCAACAAACGTCAGTGCCGGATCACCATTCTCAGCGAGCATTGAAGCTGGTTCAATACCTGGACAGTACTTCCTGACTGTGAACACTGGTGGTATCATGCTTAGTCCTGGTTCTGGAACCGTTACTGTCACTCTAAATGCTGAAGCATATTCCATTGGTTCAGAATCTTTCTTCATTGAAATAGCACAGAGTGGCGTTGACGTTCTAGTCACAAATGGTGTTGTCTATGGTTTGCCACTCGTGTTGATTGTAGCAATACTCGGTATGGCATACCTGAGAGTTTGGAGTGTGCCAAAACGACTGCGTCAGATAAATGCCCAGATCAAAACAATTCGTAAAGGTAAGGTACCTAAACCTGTCAGTGATGCGAAGAGCAGACAGGAACTCATCAAAGACCTTTTCAATGATACATTTGAAGACTTAGAAATCACTCGAACCACGGATCAAATCCCCGAGGAGTCGATTCCAGTCGAAGTCCCAGAACTTGGCGAGCTGCTCATCCAGTTATCGATTCTTACGAATCTCAACCAGCAAGAGCTGGATGAGTTCAAGGCTGACATCGCCAAGATGAAGATGAGCGAGCAGGCCGCTTTTGTGAAAGAGGTCATCATGCAGGAGGCTATCCGTGCAGCTCGTCGTGAGGGCAAGAGTGTTGATGAGGTTCTCGGTGCTTTGCAGAAGGAGGCTACTCAGAAACTCGCTGGTGAGGAAGCTAGAGATGCTGCTGTTGAAGAGGAAGAAGAACCTGAAGAAGAACCAGTCTTCCTTCCAGCTAAAGAGGAAGAACCAGAGCCTGAGCGAGTCACCGCTCCTGAGGAACCAACCAAACCTGATGAGGATGAGGACATCATTTTCTCAAGTGACCAAATGAGCCCATTCGAGATTGAGGAGCTCAGAAAGGAGCTAATAGAGAAAGGTGTACCACTTGCTGAGATTGACATCATCCTCAAGCAGGCGGAAGAACTCCCGCGAGAGCTTATAGAGGAGCTCATTCGAAGCCTTGATGCAGAGAAACTCAGAGGTGAGTTCTAGACTTATTCCTCTTGAGTACTCTCATCGCCTCTGAGGAAGTAAGAGAGTGGTAGGGTAGTCCCCGAGGACACCGTCTTGATCTTGTTTGTCCTTCTAACTGGATATTGTGGGTGCTTGGCCAGTGTGTAAGTACGCCTTGACTTGGACTCTGATATTTTGATGTGTACTTGAGCCGAACCAGTGAGCGTTCTTCCCCCCTCTGGAAGATTCGGACTCCTCGCTGAGACCGGTGCAGAAACAAGAGTGAAGATTCCTCTCCGAAGGGTGAGTGCTGATATCTTCGACGCTATGTGAGATATCTCCTGCATTCCTTCTCCCTTGAGGCCCTCCTCTAGATACAACTGAGGGAGTCCTGTGACCATGAGCACTTTCGCGGGAATCATGTCAAGGAATCCCTCAAGCTGGTTCATGATGAGATCATAGGTCTGGGATGAGTTGAATGCGCGTGATATGTAGATCTTGTCCATCACAACCTCTGGCTCTTGGTCATACTCAAATGCGAGGTGTGTGAACTTTTCCAGTTTGATGATGTTCGCGCTGTCGATGATGATGGTAGGGCTCTCAAGGCCTCCTTGTTCTTTTGAGGTCTGTACCTTCACTGCGATGCGGTGGAAGTCATCATGTAACGACCGCTCACCATAGAAGAGATGGACCAGACCAGACTCGATTCCACCTCCAAGGAGACTGTCAAGAGCAACGATTCCTGACTCGACCTTCATACTCTTGAACTCATCAGCTGTGTGGAAACCTGGTCGTAGTGGATTCTCTGGCAATCTCATCTCAGATGATTGTGTAGTACCAATCCGATATAACCACCCCCAGAAGGAGGAAACATAGGTTTCTGAATCCGGCAATTGTTTTAAGGGACGACCAATGATGTATAGTACTTACGCCGGGAGGATGCATTGTGGCTGTGAGGAAAATTCGAGTCTGCCCAAAATGTGGCTCTGATAAGATCACTGATGCTAAGAGTTCTGTGAGTGGTTGGCTTGTTCCAACCACCTACTATTGTGCGGAAGAGGATTGTGACTATTCAGGAACCCTCTACGTTGAGGTCGATGTGGAGGAGGCTGAAGAGCTGAAGCGGGTCATGAATGGCGATTCTGCCGAGAGCGCATGAGATTGCAGTAAAATAGTGCTTAATTATCCAAAGAGCAAATGTCTTAAGTAGCCGGCAGACAGACAAAAACTAAGGTGACTACACCATGGTAAATTACGAGGGTTTCGATTTCCCCGATGATCTATACTATACTGAAGACCAGATCTGGGTCAAGAAGGAAGATGGCAAGGTTCGACTTGGCTTCACCACCTTCGGCATGGACCTGGCTGGAAAAATCAAGTTCGTCAGACTGAGACCAGCTGGCAAAGCTATCGCCGCAGGACGCAGTATTGGCACGCTTGAGAGTGGAAAATGGACTGGCCCGGTCAAGGCTCCCGTTGGCGGAACCATTGCTGAGGTTAACGATGCACTCAAAGACAATCCAGGACTTCTGAATGAAGATCCCTATGGTAAGGGTTGGATTGCAGTCCTAGAACCTGACAACTTAGATGCAGATCTTGCAAACATTCAAGGCGCAGACGGATTAGAAGACTGGGTCAAGAAAGAGTTTGTAGAGAAGAAAGTTGCATAATCAATGGAATGAGGGGCCGGGTGTCCGGCCACCATCCATTCTTCTTTTACTTCCTGCGAGCGAGTTCACGCCTTAGGCCAATTGCGGCATCGTAGATGATCTCAGGTGGGGCGAGTACATAGAGAAGATTTCGGGAATACCCCGACTCGAAGATAATGCTCTGGAAGATGAGGGTCTGTAGACTCTTCTCGATGTCATCAGGTGCATATCGAACACTGAGCTCTTCAGACTTGACCTCGACTAATTCATTCAGTGTCTGACGATCAATGTAGGTCTCTGTCTTGTAACGCATCAGATGCTCACACATGGCTTCCAGAACCAAGAGAGTCATGTAGTCATTCATGCTGATGGTCTCAATGAGGTCTATGTAGTCGTTGTCGTGAGCAAAGGATGTGATATTCATGGTTGCACTCCGAATAGCGTCTGAGTCTATCTCCTGACCGCTTGAAGCCAATGGCCATAGCGCCTTCAGTGCCTCAACAGATGTCTTTGGTTTGGAGGCATCGAACTCCACCACGAGGTCAGTAACATATCGCACAACCTCCTCTGTGAGTTGGTGTGGGAATGTGTCCTCGACTCGCATCCTGACGATGTCATAGAGCTGCGATTGGGTGTATGTGTCGAGAGGAACCTCAAAGTCATATGACATGTGAGTGGCTGGAAGTTTCGTGAGTAGCCTATAGTCATGACTATTCAGGACTCCAATGGTGCTGGCTTTGATCTCCTTGGAGAGCCTTGCCACCTTGGTGTATACATCCTCATTGGTCTCATCAATATTGTCAATGACAAAGATGGTTCTCCTGTCGGTAGCAGAGGCAGTTCTCTTGAACTGCATCCAGAGAACATCAAGGTCGAAAGCTACAGTGATTGGTCTATTTGTCTCCCTGTGAATCTTGTCGTTCAGTTCCGAAACAATCTCTAGGGTGTCTTTGTGCTTGGCATCAACATAGACCGTGTGTGATTTGAACTGCTCGGGCACAAGCTTGGTGAGGAAATAACGTGAGAAGACAGTCATCCCCACTCCTGAGATTCCATGCACTAGACAGTTGACTCCATAATCCTCCTCAACGGAGTCACGATACATCCCATTGACTGTGTCAAGCTCCCTATCACGATGCAGGAGACGCTTGGGAACATAGTAGGGATCAAACAAACCTTTTGGGCTACGATGTGGGCGGACCATTCTCATCAGAAGTTAATCCCGATTTGATAGTATATAAGCACCTGTCTGAGATGACCGAAAGTATTCCCAATCATGACCACTCGATACAGAAGTGGAGAATCCCAAACTGAGTCCATGCTGTTGTCCAACTTCAGGAGCACAAACACAGAAGTCTGACTCTCAACTTACCCTTCCTGACAACCATCGGTTCCTATCTACTTCTTTCTCGAGTAAAAATAGATTTATTTTAAGTATACATCAACAGTCAGATTGTCCAGTTTTTCTGAATTCTTTCTTATTATTCTGATTATCTTCATCATATCTCCCCAGGACCAGTTAAATTTGCTACTACCTTTCCTAGGAAGACATGGTATTGGGATCTCTGCAACATGAAAACCCAACGCTGCCATCTTAATCTCCATTTCAGTCTCCATAACAAATCCCTTTGACTTGAGCTTCAATTTATTCCATGTTTCCTTTCTCATGACCCTCATTCCGCTCATAGGTTCTGATGTTTTGAACTTTCTGAAAATGAATTTATTGAGAATAGGTGCAATTCTGTAATAATACATTGTTTCAAAGTTACGATTAGCATCCTCTTTCAACAACAACCTAGAGGCGATGACCATGTCGTGGTCTTTTAGGAGTTCTACCATTCTAGGAATGCATTTTGCAGGATAAGTGCAGTCCCCGTCAAGGAAACATATCATGTCTCCTTTTGCTTTTTCTACTCCTAGCTTCATAGCATTTCCTTTGCCACTATCTTCTTGTTCAATGAGTCTCAAATTATCGTATTTTTTCATGAGTCTTCTGACTCGTTCTCTTGTTCTATCAGTTGATTTATCGACAACAAGTATCTCAAAATTATCTAGATCTATCTTCTCAATATCTTCAATAACATATGGTATAGGCTCCTCCTCATCTTTTGTGGAGACTATTATGCTCAACATGTTCTTCATAGTATATAGACTCCAAGAATCACAAAGACCAGATGCTTGCCATCATTCTCTTTTGATTGCGAAGATACGACCAGCTATAGTTTTCAATTCCCTACTCCTCTCCTATTTAATCCTAGGTATGTTATAGAACGCTGTTTAAATACACAGCATCATGTCCACCGTAATAATTGTTTCGACAAATATTCTACTTTAAACATTGCCCTCGCACTCTCATAATCTTGTAACATCATTTCTTGAGATATTTTGCATCACTTTCAATAACGGGTTGTTTGTCATCCGCGAATCTCAAATTTTCTCTCTCTCGCATGGCCATTCGAACTGAACGTTGTGGCTACTTTCCTAGCTGAGCAACTGTCAAACCATTGAGCCCAGCACGTCATTGCACTCCGAGGAAAGTAGGAACGGATTGAATCCTTCACCGATGACCTGTCTGATCTCATCAAGTCGCTTCTTCTTGGCTACGTCTGAGAATGGCCACTTGTGTTCTGGTTTCGGTGTAATTCCTAGTTCATCACATTTTTCGACAATCGCCAGGACAGTGTTGAGCAGTTCCTCTCCCGTCTTACCTTCAGGTTTTATCTCTCTCGAGTGCAGAATGAGTCCATAGGTTGGAGTGTTATCGCCCAAGTACCACTTGCTTGGTCCATGTCCGTACTTGGCAAATGGTGTCATCCCATGGTCATTGAGTAGGGCGTCCACTTCGTTAAGGCTGTCCTGAAGATTCAGCAAACTGTTTCCATGGAATCCGTAACCCTCGAAGAGAGCAACCTGTATTCCCTCATTGGGATTACGTTTAGGTAATTTGATTCTTACATCCTTCATACGTGCCAGTCGCTCAGAGTCAAGTGGTTTGAAGTCAGTGATATCCTTGATGTCTGCTTCATTCTCTTCTGGGAATTCAAGGATGAGCAGGGGCGGTTTCAAATCTTCACGTACATCTTCATGCGCTGATGTGATAGCTTCTCCATATCTTATTGGACTGTTTCTCTCAATCATATTGGTGAGGGTTTTTCCAAGCTCATTGCACTCTGGGAACTCTGCAAGTCCTCCAATCAGGGTTTCTTCGATGGTGGGTCGGATGAGGAGTCGCAATTCTGTGATGAACCCTAGTGTACCGTGTGAGCTTGCAACATCATGAAGTGTGACACCAATCTCGTTGAGTCGTGCTTCAAGATCTGGGTCGTTACTCTTGACGCTCTTTGAGTCAACAGTCAACATTCGTCCATCATAGAGAACCATCTTGACTCGAATGGTGTTGTCCCTCATTGTGCCGTTTACCCAAGTGTCATTTCCGCCTCCATCCGTGCTGAGGATCCCTGCAGCCGTCGCAATATCCCTGCTACTTGGAGCCACGTAGAAGTGCATCCCCATTGGAGTGAGGAACTCGTTTATTTTGTCAATTATGATTCCTGATTGAACATCGATGTATCCCTGGTCCTTGGATATTGTCAATACTTCTTTCATTTGTAGGCTGCTAATCATAACACGCTCATCATCGCCTCCGGTACAAGCTCCACTAAGTCCCGATCCACCACCCTTAGGTGTTACTGTGAAACCATTGCTCTGGGCGTGTTTTATTGCTCCAATGACTTCCTGAGTATTCCTGGGATAATAGACTCCCTTGATCTTTCGGAAGTTTAGCTTGTAGTACATGCTTGCGTTAGCACCGATGACAACATCTCTGATTTTCATTTACTTAACACTCCCCTCAAGTGAATCTGATAGCAGCTCAACGATATCCTTTGTTTTCAACTCCTGTCCAAGAAGTTGCTCCCTGCATGATGGACAAGCAGTGATCACCGTAGTTTCCTTGACACGTTCTTTCGCCACTCTCAGTTGAATGACCAAATCACTTAGGTTCGGGTCGGTCATCCTAAGTAGACCTCCACCGCCACAACACGAGAGGTCCATCTCTTCATAATCAATTCCCATTTTGTCGATCAGTGACCTTGGTTCGGTCTTGATATTGAGGATTCGATGAAGCTCACATGGGTCGTGGTATGAAAATTTCTCAGTCTGATTGTATTTTGGTGGGTTCTCAACCAGCCTATCAAAGAACTGCGTATGGTGCAATGCTTCGGTGTTCTCCAGTTCATGATGCTCTCTGAGCTGGATTAAGCAACCAGGACAACATGTGATGACTTGTTTTGCTTCTGCTGCTTTCATGACTTTCTTGTTGTGCTCTCTTAGCTTCTTTGCCCCCTCTTCATCACCCATTAGATAGAGTGGATGGCCGCAACAATTTTCTTCGGCTCCCATGACCAAGTAATCGATTTCCAACTTTTCCAATGTCTTGAACAGTTTTCTGAGAACGTCAATCTGACTGCTCCTGAAAGACATCAAACATCCAACGAATATCATATTCTCTGCTGTCTTTCCTTTCTCATAGACTCGGTCCGCAAGCCCTGGAATCTCATCCTCTAGCTCATCGAGCCAATAGATTGCCCTGTCCTCTTCTGCGAGACCATAGATGTTCTTGACATTGGCAAGAGCATTTTTGAGAGGCTCCAGATACTCGAACTCATCAGGTGCAGTCTCTACAGCTTTCGCTCTCTGCTCATGCCAGACTTTGAGCAGATCCACTCCGGAGGAGCACGTCTCTTCACACCTCCCACACATCGAGCACTGGAAGAGAAGCCGCCTGAACTCCTTACCGAGCTCTTCATCATCCTCAATCTGGTCCATGACCTGCAGTAGGTATGCTTTCCCCCGGGGAGAGTATTGCTCCTCACCGGTAGCATCAAACATGGGACAGAATTGCAGACAAGAGCCGCAGCGTACACATTTCTCGTAGGACATTTTTGATTCTCCGTGTGGCCAAGAACTCGGTCGGTAATCGAGATTCTTAAGAATCTAGCGCAATGAGATGTTGATTTGAGTTATAATACACCAAAGGATAGCGGCAAAAGAGAGATGAGGGTCCTCCCAACTAAGTCTGGGAGGAACCTGTTAGAATGATTAGATTGGTGCTTTCGGAATGAAGCCCTTCTCATAGAGGGTTTCAGAGGCTCCACGGGCACGCTTGATGATCTTCTCCGCATGCTTGTAGAGGTCCTTCTCCTCCCAGTGCTTCTTGGCTATACCCTGTTCGATAGCTTTCATACCAACAGCAGTAGCTTCTGCAGGATACAACTCCCATTTATCCATCGTTGGTATGACTTTACGGTCACTAGCCTCTTTCGCACCGAGATCTGCTAATGCCTGAGCTGCAGCGATACACATCTCATCAGTGATTGTGCTTGCTCTCACATCGAGGGTTCCACGGAAGATTCCTGGGAATCCGAGAGAGTTGTTGATCTGGTTATCAAAGTCACTTCGACCAGTTCCAACAATTCGAGCCCCTGCATCTTTTGCATCCCAAGGCCAAATCTCAGGC
>MEHG01000086.1 GCA_001940705.1 Candidatus Thorarchaeota archaeon AB_25 | reverse complement strand
ATGTCTATCCCTCTGCAGGGGCCAGATGGGTCAGGTTCGTGTCCTTCATTGAGGTGATACCAGGATGAGTAGTTCGTCTGGTCAAATCGTCACCCGACAGATTGTGATGATTGCTATCCTCAGCGCACTGGGAGGGTCTCTGAGCACCTTTGTGGGATACCTGGGAAATTTGATCAACCTCTCCTTGGGTGTGCCCTTTGGAGCAGGTCAGTTCATGGCCGGGCTCCACGTGTTCTGGATAATCCTCATGAGGGTCCTTGTCCCGAAGACCGGTGTGGGCACCATGGGGGGTCTCCTGAAGGGGACTGTTGAGATGTTCACTGGGAGCACCCATGGTATCGTAATAGTGATAGTCTCCCTTGTTCAGGGTGTCATCATCGACGTTGTAGGCATGATTGCACGGAATGACCAAGACCTGAACGGAAACTCGAGAGTGGTCTGGTGGCTTGGTGCAGGCATCGCTTCAGCCTCTAATGTCATCATGTTCCAACTGTTCTACTTTGCAGGTGCCCCTGACATCTACATCATGGTGATCTCACTTCTCGCGTTCTGTTCAGGAGTTATCTTTGCAGGATTCTTTGCCTGGGAAACATTAGAGTTTCTCAACGACACAGGTGTGATACAGGACAGGTTTCCTAGTATCCGGACTGAACTCCCACAAAAGGGAAAGAGATCAGTGCTCTACAGGCGAAATATCCCTGCGGTGGCATTGATCCTCTTTCTGGTGGTGGGCGTGACATACTATGTCGGGGTGGTCAGGCCACTGATAGCTGACCCCTACTCCTGTGATGTAGTGGGACTCATAGAATCCCCCTATTCATTCAATATTGAAACCTTTCTTGGACCCACTGTGACAATTGAGGCTGAACTAATAGGTGCGTACATCCACCTCCCAGCCGCAAACTATACTGGGGTCCTACTCAGTGTAATACTACAACAAGCAACCCTACTTCCTGAGGCAACGGGGCTCAGAGTGATGGCCCGGGATGGCTATCAGGTTGAGTTTAATCTCAATGATGTGATGGCTGATGATAGGCTCTTGTTGACCAGTAACACTGATGGTCTGTGGTTGATTGCAGCAGAATATGATGGCTCTCTCTGGGTTCGACAGGTCTTCACACTTCAAGTATTCTAGGCGGACAACATGCTCGAAGCTCGAAACATATCCTTCTCATACGACGGTACCACCCCAGTCCTAGACCTGTTAGATTTTCAGGTGAAACGAGGAGAGATTGTTGTCATCACCGGGTCTACAGGGTCCGGAAAATCAACCCTGGCAAAGTGCCTCTCTGGGTTCATCCCTCACAGTATTCAGGGTGAGTTCTCAGGTTCAGTCCTCATCGATAACTCCAGCATGTCAGAACTACCGATAGCAGAGATTGCTCGACAGATTGCTTTGGTACAACAAGACCCGGAGAGCCAGATATGTACACTCCAGGTCTCCGATGAAGTGGCTTTTGGTCCTGAGAACTATAATAATGAGGTTGGAGAGATATCTACACTCGTTGAATCATCACTGGAATCGGTTGGTGCCAATCATCTCTACGATCGAGCCACCTTTGAGTTGTCGGGGGGAGAAAAACAGAGACTGATCATTGCATCAATGACCGCCTGCAAACCTGATTTCTTGATTCTGGATGAGCCTTCATCAAGTCTTGACCCACGAGGTGTAATACAACTACAACGCATATTGAAGGACCTAAAGAACCAGAATATTGGAGTCATAGTCATCGAACACAATACTTTGGCGATACAACCAGTTGCTGACAGAGTTTTGACCCTGTCAGACGGAAAAATCACGACCTCTGACATACCAAGGCGAAAAGACCTGACAAAATTCACCCCGAGTAAGTTTGAGGATACGGAATCTCCCCTTCTCACAGCTTCGAACCTCGAGTTCTCATATGGGGTCCGGAAAGTGATCAACAATGTATCACTAAATGTACACAAAGGTGAGGTTGTTGGTCTGATGGGTAGCAATGGGTCGGGAAAGACGACCCTCCTGGGTTTGCTTGGTGGCTTACTGACCCCCGAAAATGGCAAAATCCATCTCAAAGGTACTCCACTGGGAAAAATGAAAACAAAGGAGATAGCTCATCTAGTTGCAACAGTGTTTCAGAATCCAAATCATCAGATTTTTGAAAAAACGGTTTGGAATGAGCAGATTTTGACACTAAAAGCTCTAGATTTGGACACTTCTGACTTGCTTCAACAGGCCGAAAACTCTCTAGAAAAGGCTGGAATAAATGATCTGAAGGATAGAAACCCTTTCTCACTTAGCCACGGACAGAAACGGCGGCTAAATGTAAGTTCGATAATCGTACATAAGCCAGAGGTTCTATTGTTGGATGAACCATTCATAGGACAGGATATGGATGGTCGCCAGTTCATTAGGGAGACCGTGTTGGAAACAACCGAACGTGGTGGGGCCGCGCTCATCGTCACTCATGACCCAGCTTTTGTACAGAATCACTGTGACCGGGCAATTTTCATGGAGGAGGGTTCAATTCTTCTCGATGGACCCCCATCATCTGTTCTTGAGCGTCTGAAAACTATCGACTACAAAGAATATGCTGACCTGGGGGTGCAACCCTAATTGACATCCCGATTCGGGTTTGTAAAGAATGACACCCTACTACATAGACTCAACCCTGCACTGAAGTTGTTTGCTCTAATCTTTTTGATGGTTGGAATCATTGTATATCCCAGTTGGCGACTCAGCATTGTATTATTGTTCATAGTCTTCATCGGATTTCGTATTGCCAAAGTTCCCATTCGTCTGACAAAGGGACGGACGAAGTTCATTGTTATATTCTCAGTATTACTACTCCTAGTCCAAGTGCTAGTCACGAGAAATGGGGTCCTATTGGGATTCATTATACCTCAAATTGGGGGATTTGGGCCCTTATTCCCAATCACTGACTTTGGCATTGTGCGGGGTCTTGCAATATCGAGTCGGTTCCTACTATTGGTCTTCTCAAGTATGCTTTTCGTATCAGTGACAGATCCAACGCTTCTGGCTCACTCATTGACTCGACTCCGGATTCCCTACAGATACAGCTTCTCCCTTGTAATTGCATTGAGGTTTCTTCCGTTGTTCGACCTTGAGAATCACACAGTTCGAATAGCACAGAAGTCCAGAGGGATAACACCTGAAGTGACAGGTCTAAGGAAGATAATACGCACTGTTCAGTACACCTTTTTCCCATTGCTTGTTTCTGCTTTGTCACGTGTAGACTCCCTCTCAATGTCAATGGATGGGAGAGGTTTCGGATATAGTGCTGACCGATCCTATCTTCGAAAATCATCTTGGCGGCGAAGCGATACTATAGTGACAATTCTCACTATCTGTTTTCTTGCAGTCTGTCTACTGCTTTCAGTAGGATATCTCCCAGAAGTAGCCCAATTTATCTGACCTATACAAATGAGAGCAGGTCAGGCGGAAGTCGCACTGTACACTCTCTGCTCATAGGTACATATTCCGGAAAGGGAATTCTTCGCCCGTATTGAGACGAGCCCACCCCATTACACTGTCTTGTTTCTGAATCATAGTACCTACATTCAGCACAGGAAAGTTTCGTGTCAGGCGGATACTGTACAGGAACCTCCACAAAATCACCTTGGGTCTTATCCCAAGTACGAAGTATCCGTGTCATCCTCATACAATCTTGTCTGTTGGAGGTGCTATAAACCCCCCAATAACTCATCAATAGACTCCAACGCCACCTCAGGACTGACCTTTTTGTCACCATCCATCACCATAGGGTAGTGCTTTGAATATAATTCCAGACATTTTCCTAGAACCATAGCGAATGTATCTACTGAACTTGGTGTTTCTCCATTACTTTGTAGGCGTGTTATTGTCCTTGCTATAGAACGTTTGATTGATTTCTTGATGGAATTCCATGATTTCGGAACTACGTCTTTTCCTCTCTTTCGGCAGACAAAAATCATGTCATACACGATATTCTCCAAATCATGAAGATGTGTTGATGCCTTCATCTCACTTCTCACAGGATAAGTAGCAGTGATATAGAATCCAGAATCCAGTATCGTTCTGAGTATAGCGCCCCACGCTTCCTGTTTTTTGTGGTGGAATGTAAAGACAAGGATACCATCATTGGATAGCACTCTATTTGCCTCAGTAAACACCTTGGTCAGACTATGAATGAACTCGACCTTTCCCTTTCCTTGGTGTCGATTCTCAATAACCTCGTCTTCCGCTGGAACAAGTGGGTCCTTGAATATTGCATATTGATCTTTCAATGCAATCTGTAACCAGACATAGAAGAAGTTGGACAGTTCTGAGTACATCACATTTCCATAGTACGGAGGGTCGGTCACGACAGCATCCACAACCCCATCTGGAACCTCAAGATGTTCGGATGACCCACATCTCAACATTACATCTGCATTTCTGACCAATTTTTGATAATCTTCGATGATTTTTGATGGTTTTCTGGGTTGGAGTTTTACTTTTTTCATTGATTTTCCATCATGAACTCGCTCGAATGGTTGCCTACAGTACTCCTTCCCTTCAATCACCAAGTTAACGAACGCAGTGAAAGCACCTCTTCCCTTTACTGTATCATAACAATTTGCCTCAACTGGTGACATTGAAGGCGAGAACGAGTGAGTCCTGAAGATATCAGTGATGAAACCTCTAGTCGCATTGTATTTTGCAAACATGTTATTGTACTTCAGACTGTTTGAGAATGACAAGAGGAAGAATTCTTTGACATTCCAATCCTCAATCCCAAGTATCCATCGATAGATCTTACCCAGATTCAATAATTGTCTGGGACTGAACATATCACTGAATTTTCTATACCCATGATTCAATGCACGTTTTGTTTCCACTCCAAGTGGAATCAGAGTGTCTGGAATTGGCAGGTCTTTCCCTATGTTTTGAAATTCTTCTATTGCCTTTTCTAGAGTTCTTCTGTCAAACTCATCAGGAGCCTTGTATCCTCTTCCATTCACTAGATTCTTGTTTTTTGAATTATCACAGTTCTTACAATAGAACTCAATGGCATACATTCGTTCTCGATATCTACCAAATTTCCGTGCGACATCAACTATCTTTTCACTATGACCACAATCTGAACATGTGAATCTACGCCCCCTAGAGAACGAAACTTCAGTAGGTATGAATTTTTGGTGACATTTTGAACACGTGGTCGAGTTTTTGGCATTTTTTGACTCAAAAACATTCCAACATTGCGGACAGACAACAAAATCACTACTTCCCATTGGACTCTTAGCGAGGAAAAAATTGCGCATTAAGGGAACTTCCTTTGCGCATTTGGAACATGAGCCTACTTTGTGATAAAAATAATAGATTGCCTCTGCAGTTTCTTCACACTCGGAGCAGGTTGTCTGATAGTACCGTCTGAGCTCAGTCCCTATCTCATCATCCAGTTTCTCGAGAGTCTGAGCAATAAGTTCTGGATCAATGTCTTCAACTTGCTTCTTCACTAAGAACCAGGATACGGGATTGAGGTCTCCTGCTATCACTTTGCATCCAAGTTTGAGTGCCTCGATTACTGTTGTTCCTCCTCCCATCATTGGGTCGAGTACAACTTTTCCACTCAGATTGACATCCTTTGAGTAGAACTCCCAGAGACTGTTTGGTTTTCCATTCCACCCCTCAAAACTATCATCAGCGAGAGAATAGAGAAGGATTGTTCTGAAAACTGAACCAAGACGTCTTGCCCACCACTTATGCATGACATAGACTGGTCTGTAATGTCGCCTCCCAAAACCAGTCGACTCTTTCTCAGCTATCTTGTTCACTTCAGCTATGGGAAAGGTCGATTCTATAGCTCTTTTCAGCTGGGCTTGACCTCCAACTTTATGTGATACATTACACCCCTTTCAACATTCCTGAATATTGGCTGCTGAGTAATCCTTTTATTGATACTCGAGTTGCAAACGAATCGCACGGGACGTAGCTCAATCTGGCAGAGCAATGGACTGTAGATCCATCGGTTGCCGGTTCAAATCCGGCCGTCCCGACCAATCCTTTTCTGATCATTTCACGACTGTCAAATCACCGAAGAACATCTCAACTATGAATCAACACTGATTGAGATTCCAAGAACACGAACAAGTTCTTTGTAACGATTACGAATTGTCACTTCTGTGACTCGTGAAACATTGGCTATCTCCCTCTGAGTACGCCTGTCTTTTTCGATTATTCCAGCTATGTAGAGTGCAGCCCCTGCGATCCCACCAGGATCCTTTCCAGTTGTTACGAATTTTTCTTCAGCACTCTTGATTATCTCAGTAGCTTTCTGCACAGTTCTTCCTTCAAGAAAAAGATCTGAGGACAATCTTGGTATCAAGTCCTTCGCAGAAGCTAGCGGTACATCAATATTGACTTGAGAAACAATTAACCGAACTGCATAACCAATCTGTTTCCTAGAAACATTAGTTTCAGCCACAACTTCGTCGAGTCGTCTTGGAATCCTGTGAATCCGACAAGCAAGATAAACTGATGCGGCCACTACTGATTCAATACTTCTTCCTCTCACAAGTTTCTTTGTAAGAGCTTTTCTGTACATCAGTGCTGAAGTTTCTCTAACATCACGTGGAATTCCAAGTTGTGAGGAGAGTCTCTCCATCTCACTCATTGCAATTCCAAGGTTTCTGTGTTGAGAACTATGGAGCCTACTTCTAATATGCCACTTTCGCATTCGGTAGATGGCAGCACGTGTGTTACTTGTAAGCGCCCTACCACTCGCATCCTTGTTTCGCCAATCAATTGTTGTTGAAAGACCCCTATCAGCTATAGTGAGAGTCATTGGTGCTCCAGTTCTTGCTCTTGCATTCCTTTCTTCTGTAGTAAATGCTCTCCATTCTGGTCCTCTATCAGTAATACGCTCTGATGCAACAAGTCCACATGAAGTACAGATATTCTCTCCACGAGTATAGTCTTCTGTGAATGAAGTTTCCCCACAGCTCACACACACCTTTTTCTTTTTTAGTGACTCTTCTATCATCTTCATCAGCTTTGAATTAGGTTAAGCGGAAAAGTGGGATATCTCGGTTCTTACAGAATAACCCCGTCTTGTGTCGCATTACTCAACACAACAACAACTCAATTGATCACTTCAAGAAATAACCGAAGATACTCTCTACTTAGTCTCTCAATCATTTATTTATGCGAATCTTTCCTTATAAAAGAGAACGTCTTCACTATTTTGAAGTAAGTTTGTGCCGGATCAAATCCGGCCGTTCCGACCATATCTAATTCTTAGAGCGTTTAGGAACTCTTCAATCTCTCCTTGATTGTGAAGAACATACACATTCTTACTTGATTCCAACTTTACCAAGAATTTGAGAATTGCTGGTTTCCGAGTAAGGGGGTAATTCCAAATCCACTTAATGAAATCCAAATCAATCTTCTCAGGACACCCCTCAGTGACATCTGGTCTTGTCTTTCCGCGGTTTCTTAGGTATCTAGCCACCACTCGGAAATATGATAGTCTACGGGTCATATCTAAGAAAATGATAGTGTCTGCAACATCTGCCCGCATCTGGAGTGTTGAGGTATAGTTTCCATCCATAACCCAAGTTTCTGAAGCAATCAGTTCTTTGACCTTACTTGGCCACTCATCTTTTGGAGTTTCCACCCAGTTTGGATTCCAGTAATACATGTCTAGATGGACTGTTGGAATACCAAGAATTTTTCCAATTCTCTTCCCCAATGTTGATTTTCCTGAACCGCTTGGTCCAAGAATCAGGATCCTACGTAAAGGAGAATCGGGAAATCGCGGTTGCATTCTAAGTGCAATCTATTAGCACACCTTTTCGTACTTTTTGGTCATCAGTTCAGAAACTCAGCCACTTCATCAACTGAAAGTCTTGGCCGTGGTCCTGGATTCACATCAGTCCAACCTACAGTAATCGCAGCAAGTAGTTTCCAAGGTTTCTTGAAGTAGTCCATGATAGCTTCGTATGTGTAGAATATATCTCCAATCCAGCAAGTTCCAAGACCAAGTGAATGTGCTTTCAACAACAGATTCTGAATCGCTGCAGAAACACTATGAACCTCAGTAGTCCACCCACGCTCATTCGTGTTCCAAACCACTATGACAACAGGAGCTTCTTCCATCATGGTACATGAGCCAAAAGAGGAACCCACATCAAAGGTCAGTTTACCAAGTTCGTTTCTATACATGTCCGTAAACTTGTCTTTAGATTCACCTGTAAGTACCGTGAACCTCCATTGTTGACCATTCTTAGCACTAGGTGCAAAGGTTGCCGCCTCAATACACTCCCGGACAAGTCCCTCTTTGATTTCGTCACTCTTGTATGTCCTAACACTTCGTCTTCCCTTGATAGCATCATCAATACTCATCATCTTACTCAACATCCTTTGGAAGTTGAATGACGAAACTACATTCGTCATCTCCCTGAAGCACAGATTTTACCATCTCATATTCGAGTGGTTGATCAAGCGCTGCTTCCCACGGTTGTTTAGTGAATCCACCGCTACAATGGCAGAATTCTGAAGAAACATCAACCTCATCATCCAAAATTGATTCTCTAGCCCACGCACAATGACATGCATAATATCTCTTCATCTTCTCATCCGTTGTTTCAAGAAACTCCTGCACCATGAATGGAATCTTAGTGTGGTATATTGTGTTTCCTCTTCTCTCACCACTCATGACATCTGGACGACTCTTCACAAAATCCACCACATCGTCAGTGATGTATTGGTTGTAGAATAGTGAACCATCATCCCTGTGTTTCTCTAGCTCTGCGATTGCATTCTCCCGTTTCTGTTTCAGATATTCATCGATGCTACCGGCCTTCAGAAACTTCTCGCGTTCTCCTTTCCTGAAGTCGCGAGGTAGTCCGTGAGCAACATCTGCTAGAATCTTCTTACAATCGGCCGGATCCAAACTCTTCTCCATCTGCTTCACTACCTCTCGAGTGACCTTCATTTTCTCAGAATCTGGCATCCCCAAAGGAGGTAGTTTCTCTTTCGGGAGAATCTCATCACGTTTCTCTTCACCAACGTGCTCCCCAAGTCTCTCATGGAGGACATTCATCACTTCGCCTCCATCAAATATTGCTAGAACTGGCAAGTACAAGTCCATATTCTTCACAAAAAACGCATATCGAGATATTGCAGCATAATTGAGATAGGAGTTTGACCCTTCTTCAATCATAATCTTTGAGAATTTGCTGAATTCCTCTTCTACCGCAGTTTCGAGAGTCTTTCCAAACTGCTTCAAGAACTCCTCAAATCTCTCCACCATCTGAGTGTTTTCAACAATCTGATCTTCAGGGATAGGTTGTTCCCTATCCGTCAGATATCTACGAAATCCTTCCTTGTCCATCTTTCTCACACTCACTCAACCTTTCCGATGGTCGCATATCAAACGAAGGGTGAAAGCAAGAAACTAGATGTTAAGACGTTCACTCGGAAATCCCGAGAACCATTTTCGCGCCAATACACAGTATTACGCAGTTAATACAGGTGCTTAACTATGCTGACCAATACGAATACTTGGTGTATTCGAGCAATGAAGGCAATAGAAGCCAAGATTAAGCATGCTCTTGAAAACAAAGGTATCAAGTGTCAATCAGTTTACAGAATGCCTGATCTTGAAGATACTCGAGTGGTTATCGCTTTCAATTCCAAAGAAAACAGAAGACTCTCAATAAGGAAGATTGAGAATGCCTTAGCATCCCTGAACGTTGGAGAATTCAAGATGCCAAGAGAATTTCAGCGTCTTAGTTCAGCATTCCTACATCTTGAGATTACTCTTGGAGCAAGAACTGAAGAATCCGTACTCCCTGCATCTATGTAAGGGTGACCTCAATTCCGTGTTTCTTATCAGGAACGACAGTATAGGTTAGGCCATGGATCTCGATCTAATTGACCGGACTTTTCTCGTAACAGCAGCCTCTCGAGGCCTTGGATTTAGTGTAGCCAAATCCCTTGCAGACGAAGGAGCTGAAGTGATTATTTGTGGTAGAAATGAAGAATCATTGAAGAAAGCAACCACAGAACTAGGTGAAAAAGCACAATATTTCGTGACTGACGTGTCAAAACAGGACGATATCAAGCGGTTGGTCAAGGATATTGGCACTCAAATGCTTCACATCGACGGTCTCTTCGTCAATGCTGGAGGACCTCCCCCTGGGACATTCTCCGATCTTACTGATGAGGACTGGAGGAAGGCAATAGACCTAACTCTGATGAGTGCGGTCTGGCTTACCCGTGAAACAAGGCACCTACTGAAGATTTCCGACTCTCCTTCTATCCTATATAGTACATCTATCTCAGTGAAGCAACCAATCAACAACCTACTATTGTCGAATTCGATTCGGCCAGCTGTCATCGGAATGATGCGAACACTCGCGACCGAGCTTGTTTCAGACTACATTCGTGTGAACGCAGTCTGTCCTGGATATATCCATACAGAACGAGTCGACGAGCTCATGACAGCATCTAAGTCTGCTATAGAGAGTATCACTGCAAGAATTCCAATGGGCCGAATGGGAAAACCAGAGGAATTTGGACCTGTGTGTGCGTTTCTCTTGTCCCCAGTTTCAAGTTATATCCATGGAGCTTTGCTGCTGGTCGATGGAGGGCTCTATCAAGGAATGATGTAGTTCAGGTCTAGAGCTGTAAATCTGTGGGATCTATCCCTCCACTTCTGACA
>MEHG01000085.1 GCA_001940705.1 Candidatus Thorarchaeota archaeon AB_25 | reverse complement strand
ATGTTTCAGAAGATGAGATAGATGAGATGACTGTATTCTCGCTCCCTAAGAAGCAGGTGAAAATGTCTGAGTGGATGAAGGACGCATTACTCAGTCCATCTTCTGAAAGTATTGAGATTCAGCATGGCTCTACCAATCAAATCCCAAAATTCGCTGCTTTGGTCACTCGATGGCTCACAGGCCTAGAACTTTTCAAGGCTTTACCCAGTGGAATAGCGGCTCTGGTTTTCGTGGGCCGAAAAGATATGGACACATGTTTCTGGGACCAACCTCAGAGAATAGCTGCATTCACGACTTTCAAACACAATAATCTTGAATCCTTGTCGATTAACTACCTTACTCCACTTTGGGTCGTTCCTGGAGAGAGTGTCGAAACGCTGCAACCTACTCGGGAGGTAACTGTCGAACCACGCAAAGTGTTGGAGAGTCCAGAAAAACCATCATCTCTAGCACGTCCGACTAAAGACACACAGATAGTGTTGGCTAATTTAACAAGACGCTTAGACTCACTTGAAACACAACTCAAGTCATCTAAGACAGACTCTGATATGACTGGGAAGGATCGCGGAACTATGGATGTCTTACAGTCTCGGTTATCTGAGAATATTCAACGAATTGAAGCTCTCTCAAAACGGTTGGGCGATCTTGAGAAAAGGCTAAAGAAAATTCGCACATGAACTGGATGTGTTCTACAAGTGAACAATGATAAAGACTTTGCACGGGAACTCGAGTCCTTGGAGAAGAAGTTGCAAACTCTTGAGGAGTTATTTAGTAAAGCAGCTGATTTCGACAGTATCCTTGCTGAACACTCAAATGGCACTGAGTCACTCTCACAAATCCTAAAGCGAATCAACGCTGTACAGGACCTAGTTGAACAAATAGAGATCGAAATTGATAAACTAGAGATGCGAGTTTCAGCAATTGAACACATGGGATTTAGACTTAGAGCTAGTGGTCAGTAGTACCCTGTGTCATGCTGTCAATAAGATTGAGTAGATATCCCATAAAAACCTGTGAGGAAAATGATTCTACCGGAAGAACACGTGAATTCAAACCCTTTAGCATTCTCAAGCTACTCTTCATGTTTCCATTCTTCCCGAGAGTGAGAATATCAAGTCGATATCTACTATGCTCTGAGATTGCCTTAAGAAATGAGAGATGTTCCTCATCATAGGTTCCTACACTGTTGCTAAGAACGAGTGCCAATGTGGGTCTTTCTGTTCCAAAGTCTTCTAAATACTCAGCTATTGATCTATACGCTCCGGCTAAATCCTCATGACCATCAACATCATCAACAATATCCATTATTGAGTAAATCAACGAAATAAGGACCTCATCCGATTGTAAATCTTCAAAGAACTCAACATATGGTTGGACTTCTTTTCCTCTCTGTATAGAGAACTTCTCAGGCTTTTCTCCAAAGGACACGAGAGCAAGTCTGCCCTCTGTTCGATTGTGTATCAACGTGTTTACCACTGTAAGTGCAGTCAAAGCCGCAATCTGTGATCGAGATACATTCTTTCTAAGTCCATCAAGGAATGTCTTAAGCTCTGGAACCTTACTGCTCAGCAGGTCAAGTTGCGTTTGTGCGGCATGAAGTGTTTTCAATGTAACATCTTTGGTTTTCATCTTCATTCCTTTTGAGATGCATAGAATCAAGTTGATCTCGCTGAATGCCTGTTTAGGTCTGAAGTGTGTCTTGTCCTTGGTTAATCTACCGACTTGCCCAGGCAGGAGTTGTGGTTTTGAGTCCTCCAAACATAGCGTTACATCGTTCTCCTCACTCGCCACACTTAATTGAGTGTCTAATCCGACAATAATTCCATCAATCGAGTGACGAATCTCTTTCTCATGTAGATGTATGAACGATGAGAGCTCAGCATTGTCCTGTCCTTTTGGTGCAGAATATGAGAGAATTGCCTTTGATATATCAATAATATCATCTTCATATTTTACAAGATTGACCACAGAAGAGGCACGAAAACCAAAGAGCGATGCATCAGATTCGGAAACAACAATCGAACGTTCACCACATCTTGGATGTGGTCTTACCTCACCTGCAGCCCATTTTCCAGAGCTTGAGTCCAATGCAAGAACATATTGTCCAGATGTGACTTCAAGCGCTGTCATGTCATTATCGCACATGAAAAAGACACCTGGTTCAGATTTTGCTACCTCAACCCCGAAATGGAGGGCTGATAGAATATCTCGTGGATTATCCACTTGAAGGCAAGTAAGAAGGGCTTGATCAAAACGGGTTAGATGAGCTGGAGAGCCATAGATTGGACCATCCAACTTGGCATTTGCACGGACCAATGTATCCAATAAAACACCATCTCTTGCTACAAGACTTTCTGAAAATGCCTGTTTCCATCCAGACACCATAACAGAGCCATTCTTCTCTAACAATACCGCTATGCTTGTTGCTTTGGGAGAAGTTGGACTTTTCAATGTCAGAACTGCACTATCGAGATGAACCCGTCCTCCATCATCGTCAATCATATAATCAAGTGAGGTAATTCCTGAGATTTTCCGAGCATCCAAGAGTTGCATAATCCGAGCAAGCTCATTCATGGCGGCTTTTCCAAGACTCTCTTCTGCCATCACTGAAGCATTATTATCCTCGTACGAAAAGAACATGGGTCGAGGTGGAAGAATCGAAAGCATATTTCCACCTAACACTCTCTGAATCTCACTTGGTGCGGCAGCTAAATTTCTGCTCAAAAGATAGCTGAATACCTCAGAAACGCTATCTCCAAACTGTGTTTCAGGATACGCTGATGCAAACATGAGTCGCTTGGACCAGTTGATATCACTCTGATTCTTTCGCATATGTCGAATGAGGGTTGATAGTGACGATATTGTAGCTCCTGATGTCAAGACCCTGCTACCAGGAACATCAAGAAGGCGTGTGATATCCTTTCCCCATTCTTTGTGATTCCTGACGCTCAAAATCAGGTTTGGTGTTTTGAGACCCGCCTGTTTAAGAAGTACCAACCATTCAAGAAGGGGGTCTAGTTCAGAGGGGGGTCCAAGTTCAACAAAGATTGGGTTACCAGCTTTGATAGAATTTAGTAGCTCCTTTCTGTTAGATCCTTTCAGTATGTGTTGTAGGTCTTCAGCTCTTAACACACATCCCCACCCTGACTCAGTTCGTCGGTCTGACCGCATATCTTGAAGATGAAACAATCTAGGACTATAGGGTGGTATTGTTGACCATCTGTAAATTGATTCAGCATTTGCTGTCTGTTGAAGTGAAGGGAGCATTGTATCTCCTAGACTGATGAGCGGCTTCACAACAAGATAGTCTGTAATCCAGCTTGTTTGTGAAGATGATGCTGAATCATGATAGAACTCACTTAGTAACTTTGGTTTCCTCAGGTAATCATAGACCCTTCTGGGTACATATTTGAAAGCTCCTGGATATTGTGATGAAAAATCATGTAGTTGACTCTCAACCATGCTGTAATATGAAAATGCTCGGTCTGGGTCAAAGGTGCGGATGTTTGTGCCTGCACGGATAATACCAAGATGAATAGAACTGTCAACGACAATGAAGCGATGAATCTCATTTGCTTCAGTATCCTCTACAACTATCATTCCATGCGTCTCCGAATTTACCTATTAGAACGTTAACAGAAGTCGATATATGCATAGTGCCGATTTCTATATACACGTGTGATGTGACTGAAGCAATAGTTTATCACCAATCTAGAATTATCGTCATTTTGGAGGAACTGGACGTCTATGCTCGTTGTTCGAGCTGTTGAAGATCTACCGAATCGCGGAATAAAGAAGGGTGATGAGTTTCGACTCTACATCGTGGATGCTCATCATCATATGGGTCGTGAGAAGGGACATAAGAACACGCCTGCAGGTGCGTATGATTTCTATGCACAGCTCTGGTTCGAGATTCAGAAGAAGTCACAAGTTCTAAATGATGACGATAGTCTATTGTTTGAACCAGTGGGTGTTGAAGCACCTGATTTGGCGACCCGCCTTTTTCAGAATAAGTCCAATTGGGCTCGAATGAATCATGGCTGGCTTGTAGATCGGACAATCGTTTTTCCATATACTGATGACTATTCTGCCCCCTCTTCAAAGGGTGAACCCTCATTTAAAGTATCTAATGACAAAATCTCTTCGTGGACTAGTAGAGCGCCCCATTCCTCGCGATTGATTGGTTTCGCACGCGTCAATCCTCTAGATGGTTCTCAGAAGGGGAATCTTGTTGCAGTAAAAGAACTTGAAAGAGCAGTGCTATCACTTGGGCTTCGGGGTCTCAAACTACATCCTTTAGCGCAGCTCTTCGTGGATTCAATTGAGAAGAATGAACCACGTGAGGTTGTGAAACGAGCGGGTGAACTTGGAATCCCTGTGATTTTTGACACTCGAAACATGCGAACAGTGGTCAGAATCAAACGACTTGTTGATTCTCTGCGTAACGATCCTGAGTGTGGAGTTGCGATGAAAGGATTGCGTGTCATACTTGCACATTGTGGAATGGCACCAGGGGACTCTCGTCTCTATGAGGCTTTGAAAGACCCAACGATATTCGCAGAAACCTCTACACTTCATGATAGAGATGTTCCGGTCCTCTTTGAATCAGCAAGTGACCGGTTAGGTGCATCAAATCGAGTATGGTCCGAGAAGATACTCTTTGGAACTGATTTCAGCTTTCTATCAGTTCAAGCCATGGATATTATCCTCTATTTGCTTTCGAGAGACTTTCCTGGTACATTGGCTGATGCTCAAAGAGTACTTGCGGGCAACGCTCTCTCACTAGTTCACAGTCCCTTTAGGACCTCAATGGGGGCTTCTGGACAACCTAATGAGTTCGTGTGTAAAGACAAGTCTTTCACAATACAACGTGAGCTCGAAGACTCCATTATCAAGCTCACCGCAAAGGGAACATGGGACTTGGGTTCTCTTGATTTCATGATTCCACCAATTGGGACTTGGCCTGAACCTAAGAAAAAAGCAGATGGTGGATTCAATGGTGTTGACATGGACTCCTATCTACTTACTCTGAAATCTAAGGAGAAGACAAAGGAGCTTCACCTATGGGTACGGAGACGTCCTGATGATTATGTGAGCTGTACCGTGTTGGATACACAAGGTATGACTCGTCTTGAAACCTTAGAGAATGCATCTCAAAAAATCGGACAAGTTCTTCTAAGATCAATATCAGACCACTCACAGACCCTACAATCATCAAAGGAGTTTCAGTCCAGTATATTCAAGCATCTACTTTGACGCTGACTCACAATTCTTTATAACCTCAAAATTGGAGTGACTTCCTAAAGGACTAAAGGAGGCAATAGCCATCACCAAGAAACTGACCTTGGAGATAATCGACGGCGGAGACCTCAGGGGTTTCGCCAATGTTCATCCCAAAATAGCTAAGAAACTGGATGCTGATATTGGTTCTATCGTTATATTTGAAGACCCTCAGAGTAGTTTCTGGGGCGCCGCTGAGTTAAGAAAAAGCAACGAAGCAGCAGAGGATGGTATAGTCATTGACACGCTAGTCCTAGAAGCATCTCTACTGATGGAAGGTGATCAGGTTGAAGTCACACTCTATAATGAAGACATGCTCGCGCTGGAATATGTTGAGTTTGGAATCAAACCACTAACTGAAGACGCCAACACTGAGGATCTTGTTACTCGAGCTGCAGAGCGAGTGAAATCCCTGGAAAACATCATTGGTGGTCGATTAGTCTATCCTGGAATGTCCTTTAATTGGCCAGAACTCGATGTCAAAGTTGAGATTATCAACACGAAACCTGATCTTGCCGGAAAGAAATTTGCTAAGTTGGCTTTTGAAGCCCTTCGTGAGAGGACCGGATACCAGTTCAAAACAGTGGGAATTGCATCACCTTTCAACGCAGTCCTCTGTATTGATACTAGCGGGTCCATGAAGACCACTGATGTCCCTGTTCAAGATATTGCACATGCACGAGAGGGTTTGAAGGATCTTGCTGGAGATAGTCCTGAGGTACAGGCGTTCCTCAATCGATTCGAGGAGGGTAAGAATGTCAGTCGAGCAGAAGCTGCTGCAATGGCGGTTCTCCTCTATCTAGCAGAAAAAGTGGGACGAGGTTATGGTGAGAAGGTAGGAGTGATCACATTTGAGAAAGAGGTCAGTGAAATGACCTTCTTGAACTCTGACACAGGCGAAGTACAGCCATTCGTAGAATGTACTGGTAGGGAAAAGGCACTCGGTCTACAGATTATCAGTACTCATGTTGTGGATAAAGTGGAAGAGGGTGGTACACTCACGGATATGGGTACAGCTCTAGCAAAAGCACATGAAATAATGGAAGAATTCGGAGACCCTGACAAACCAACCATGCTCATTATGTTGACTGACGGCATGACAACATCAGGACCTCCTCCACTTAAGATATTGAAAGACCGGTTCACTGACCGGAATAAACTCGTGGTATATTGTATCGGATTGGGTGAACGCAGTGAGATAGATGAAGAGTTGATGTTGGCAATTGCCCAGTACGGTAATGGTAGTTACCGCCACGTTGACAACATGAGGGACCTACTTGAATGGTATGGCAAACTGGCTGGTGAGTTTGCTGTTGTTATTCGTGGTTCTGAGTGAACAGCTCACTCACGAGGTTCTAGAGCCTGAGTTAGTCCCTTTAGAGTTTCAAGGTCCATCTCTTGAATCTGATCTTCAGGAATACCTTCAAGCATCACTTCTGGAATGCTAATCAAGAGCTCCGCTTTCTCTTCTCCATATTTATCAACGAACTCTTGCATTCTCGGATCAACTGCTCCCTCAATAGGTTCAGGCTCGACAGCTGTTTCTTCAGGTTCAATCTCTCCTGTTGATGAAAGAAGAGCCTCAAGTTCTTCAACGCTTAGAGTGGCAAGGGTTTCATCGCCAACTTCTTTTCGTACTTCTGCAGGAAGTTTTTCAATCAAATCATCTTGTGCCGTTGGTTTCTTCTTTTTCCGAACCTTCTTCACCTTTCGAACCTTGACAGCCTTTTTCTTCTTCTTGGGTTCTGATGGAATGGATACTTTGAGCTTCTGAACAAGCTCCCTTGCTGATGCTGGAGTCAATCTCCTTAGATCCTCAGGCGGTAGTGTTTCTCGTATTTCATCTGGCAACTCACTAAGTATCACTTCTACGTCATCTGATACTCCCACAACCTTCGGAGCTTCGAGTTTCTCGGCTGCCGCCTCAGAGAGCAAAATCGGTGCTCCCTCAAGTTCTTCAACAATAGATGATACATCTACTTCAATATCAAACCCTTGACTTCGCCAATTCATGAAACGATCTACTACTGATGGTTTCATCTTAAGGCCTGTTAGAAACCTGTTAATATCCTCTTCACCCATATCTGGAAAATCATCAACAATCTTCTCTACATCATCAGAGGAAATACGTGCCCATATTGGACCGTTTAGTAATTTTGAGAGACCCACTGCGCAATGTGATCTGACCCATGTGCTATCGTCCTTGAGACCCTTGATTAAATCGGGAACGGTACGAGGTTGATGATAGAAAGCAAGTGCTTGAGCAGCAGCTATTCGAACATCCGCAACATCATCGGATAGAGCTCTGACAATATCAGCTACGACTGTTGGATCGGCTAAATCCACAGCCGCAATTAAAGCTCTCTCTCTAACTATATCCGATGGATCAGAGAAGGCGTTGAGTAGAGCTTTTCGCTCTGTCTTTTTCTCTCTTGCTAGGCGTCCAACTTCATCTGTTTCGAAATCCAACAAAAGACTCCTTGTCTTTGCCAAGAGTAATCCTCCGTGACGCACTCAGTTTCGCCAATTTTTACAATAGTAGCCTATAGCTTACTATCTTAATAGCCTTAGGTGGGCGAATACTGCCGCCTACTTATATCAGTTGGCACTACATATACACTATTCTCTGATGAACTACCAACCGGAGTAGATTTAGGTTAGAAAACCTGTCGAGCAAGATAGGCGCCAAAGATGACTGATGACCAACAAACACGCTGGCTTAGACTCATTCTATTCATGATTGCGATCTTCCTGATAGTCCTGATGGCACCAGTTGCATATATGCTATTTACAGGAGATTTACTTGCCATAGTGGCAACACTAGTCTTCTTTGGGACATTCATCTTCATGTATGCAGTAACTTGGACATTTGTGAGATGGGAGGGTGGTGGCTCTATTGAAGAATTAGGAGTTACTGTCGACAAACGTTTTGGTCCTCACATCAGTATAGGCGCAATTGCTGGAGCTCTTGGAGCAACATTGGTTGTAGTTGTTGCATTCTTCTTTGGTGGTCAACTTCGTCCCTTTGATCAGATAACAGTTGACCTGATAATTAATGAAATCATCATCACAGCACCAACCGCGTTCTTTGAGGAGCTGACACATCGTGGATATATTCTGACCAGGATGGAAGACCTCACCGGTCGTAGAGCTGCTATCTTTCTCAGCTCAATCTTCTTTTCCCTGCTTCACTTCAGTTGGTGGGTCACACCTGGCTTCCCCGTTCACTTAGCCATTCTATTCACATTCAACATGTTTCTTGGTGGTGTTGTGTTATCATTCAGCTACTATTGGTCAGGTAGAAGACTATGGGTACCAATCGCATTTCACTTCATGTGGAATATGGTTGCATACCTTCTCTTTCCGACAGACCCCCTAACAGTTACACAACCTGAAATATTCCAAATAGAATGGGGTATAGTTTCAATCGTAGGTTTTCTTTTCGGTCTCTCACTTCTATGGAGTTTCCTAGCTGCTGATAAAAATAAAGAATGAGAAGGGTCCGGAACTATCCGTTCCCTTCCATTATTCTATCATCTATTGGTCTGAACTTATGATGTCATCTGGTCTTCTGACATGCATCGTTATTCCCGTGATATGATCAATTACGACTTTCTCACCAGCCTTGATTGGTGGACCGGATGTCCTTGCCCACCAGATCTCAGCACCAGTCTTTACCTTCCCCTTAGGATCGAGGTCAGTGACTGCATGAATGTCTGCGTACTTGAACTGAGAGTAAGTGGGCCATTTGTCATAGTCCCTTAGGAAAGCGAAGTACAGAATCATCAGACAGAAGACTGTTCCTGCCATGATGTATGCGGTCAATTGTCTTGTTTCATCAATAAGCACCGATAGGAAAATTGCCACACCATATAGTGGGAATAGCTTGAGTGAAACCTTAGCATCAATAAAGCCGCCCTCTACAAAGCTACTACCACCTGTAAACATCGTGAACATGAGGTACATCACTGCAAAGATAACTATAAGCATCCAGTCATTGAATACGAATCCTGGTGAGAACCATACCTGAAAAACAAACAGTATGATCACAAGAGGAACTGTCACTTGTGCCATTGCTTTGCCCGTTGCAGGTTCGAGAGTCAGTACAAGCAACGTAAGTAGTACACCTAGTAATATCAGCCCAACGAATGGGTCAATTAGAATGAATGGCATGATCATGCCCAGTGCTGAGAACATGATCATGACAACAAGGATCTTAATCCATGCATCCATCGATTTTCCTCCTACTCCTTGGTCTGTCTAGCCTTCGACCTTACCTTTGTCTTTCGGTAATTTTCCTCCAATTCCAGCTGACAAAGCTACTGATGTTCCTGCAGCTATTCCAACTTCAGGTAAGTTCGTTGGAATCATGATGATCAAATTAGCATTCTTTGAGATCTCTTGCATGATATTCCATTGACGAAGCTGGAAACCAACCGCTGATTCCTCATAGATTCGAGCTGCTTTCAGCATGTTCTCTGAGGCTTCGAGCTCAGCAGTAGCTAACGTAATTCTAGCTCTGCGTTCTCTCTCTGCTTGGGCCTCTCGACTCATCGCATCTTGAAGTGCAGATGGAATCACTACATCACGAATCTCAACACTGGTTACTTTTACTCCCCAGTGTTCAGTTTTCTCATCAATAAGCTCTTGTAGATGCCCAGCAATCTGATCTCTCTCAGAGAGGAGTTGGTCAAGCGTCACCTTACCTGTAGTTTCTCTCAGAGTTGTTTGAGCTGCTAGCTCAACAGCAACTGTGTATCTTTCTACACTGAGAATTGCTTTCTCGACGTCGATAACTCGGAAATACATTACAGCGTCTACGACTACTGGTACATTATCCTTTGTAAGCGAACGTTCTGTTTTGAAAGCATAGGTGAGGAGCCTAAGTGATACTTTCATGGCAATCTTGTCAAGGATTGGCATTACCCAGACAACACCTGGACCTCTAATGTGTTTGAATTTCCCTAGCCTGAGGATAGCAATTCGCTCCCACTCTTTGAGGACTTTGATCCCGCTCGCGATGAACATCAATATGAAGAATGCGAGCACGATGACTAACATCATTACCAAATATGAATCTAATATGAACTGCAATTCTTGTTTGCTCCTTCCTTCCACACACACGATTGTGTAGACGAATGGTAGAAACGAGTCCGAAGACCCTATTTCACGTAGACCTTTCGTGTGAAGTCTTATGAAGCTTCGTCTCAGTACAAGAAGTTTTTGCGAGTAAGAAATGGTGTCGGAGGAATGCCCGTTTTTTCCTCCGACTGATTGAGATCTAAGCTCCTCCTATTTTTACGTGCGAGCTAGATTTCCTCCTCACTTAATTCAAGCAACTCATAGTTTCCTACACGCGATAATGGTAAGCCAAAATTAGCTCTTGCTAGAACCTCAGCTAACGCAGCCAGTAACAATGCTACAATGAAT
>MEHG01000084.1 GCA_001940705.1 Candidatus Thorarchaeota archaeon AB_25 | reverse complement strand
GTACGCATCCCGTTCCCACGAGAGTTTGGTCCGAGCATCATAGAGACCATCAGCCACAGCCTCAGGAGTGTCTCCACCCTCAGATGGTTTCAAGCTGGATATCAGTTTGTGAACTCGTTTTATCTTTTCAGTGAAATCAAACACGCTTGTGACATAAGTTCGGTCTTGTGGAGGATGATCACGATATGACACAATACCAAACCGTATCTCTAATCCCTCAGTCCGCGTAGTAATGTGACCGACAATCTCAAAGAGACTGTCTTTGACTGCCTTAATATCGTCCTTCATCGAACCCGTTGTATCTACTACAAATGCTACGTCAAGTTTGGTGGAGGCCAGCCCAATCCTCTCCAAGTCCAGCTTGGCCCATGCCCAATTAAGCCTTTGCTGCTAAGCATAGCGTAGGAGATTTTAGGACCATTTGTTGATGAAATGACATGGCAGAAATGAGCGACACTGATCTTCAACTCGAGTTTGTATTCGAAGGAGATTTCATACTGAGAGGAGTCATCAATAGGATACACGCTCCACTCATTGTGGAGGAGATTAAATTCAGACTTCCACTTAAGGGTAGAACTGCCTTAATACGTGGTGAAATGAAAATCACATTAGGTATTTCAAAGGGGAATTCAAAACCAACACATGATGTCAAGAAAGGAGATATCGCGTATCAACCACTAGGGGATTCGCTGGATATCTATCTAAGCGATCAAAGAACTTTCAGTCAAGTAAATGTGATTGGTAGAATAGTATCGGACGATGCAGAACTTGATGCATTGACTCAGGTTCGACGCGGCAGTTTAGTTACGATACGAATGAAGGAGGAATGAACTACAATCGTTGAAGGTTTTTGATGAGTACTTCGTTCTCATCAACCTCAACTTCAGAGGGATCTACAATCATCCCAGCCTCATGTGTTTCGATTCTCACTTCAACCCCAGAGTGTTTCACACTCTTGATACCATTACTTGACAGAGCACGAACACATAGCTGTGTGGTATTGAACTCAGTCTTGTCTGATGTTTCCACTGCCTGTGACTCTCTGCGAAGCTTAATCTTCGAGATTCTGACTTGTTCCTTAAGCTCTGCTACTTGGACCTGAAAATCTTTTCGTTCGTTACTTTCTTGTTCAAGCTGAGTCTTCAAGGTCATAAATTGTTCACGAGGAATACTATCCTTGGACTTATCGATCCACGTAACAATGGTTCCATCAAACTTTCGGGTTGTGCGTACTTGGTCAAGAGCTTTCAAAACTGCAATAACATCATATACACGCCGTTTGGGTGTGTCCAATCGCTCGGCCAGGATATCGCTCCTAATTCCTATTTCTCCACACTCTCTTAGAACCCTGACTGACTCCTTGGCCAGATCAACTAGCTTCAACTATGCACCCCACTGAATCCGGCGGCTTGCTCGAAAGAGCATACTTCCACCAAACTTATCACGTCCAGTATATATGACTTTGTAATTCACAGACAATATGATTGTGCTGCGACTAATCAAAGGTATTACTCACATACTACATTAAAGAGCTTCTAGTAAAAGTCTCCACAATTCGTAATTTTGATGTCGAAAAATGAAAAGTAGCATTATTCGATACAGTCTCCGAAATTTTGGAGACTAGTCATCACCGCCAAGTATGTCTAGATTCCATATGACGGGACCAGACATTTTTTAACGAGGCTTAGGGGTTCGAGGAAGCACTGACCACCCAAGACCTGGAGTGGAGAACACGATGAGTAAGAAAAAAGTCATTATTATGGGAGCAGCAGGTCGCGATTTCCACAACTTCAATGTCTTCTTTAGAGAAAATGAAGACTACGATGTTGTTGCGTTCACAGCTGAACAGATACCTGGAATCGGTGACAGGATGTACCCACCAGAGCTCTCGGGACCGCTTTATCCGAAGGGAATCAAAATCTATCCTGAGGAGAAACTTCCCGAACTCATCAAGGAACATGACGTGGAGCAATGTATACTGGCATACTCTGATCTACCGTATGAGGTCGTAGGCAATAAGATTGCATGGGTGAATAGCCTTGGTCCTGATATGCGTCTAATGGGCCCCAAAAACACGATGATCAAGAGCAAGAAACCTGTGGTCGCAATATGTGCTGTTCGGACTGGTTGTGGTAAGAGTCAGACATCAAGACGAGTGAACCAGATCCTTCTTGACTTGGGTCTCAAGCCTGTCAATATAAGGCATCCAATGCCATATGATCCTGACCTTACAACACAGATTTCCCAAAGATATGAGAAGCTTGAGGATATGGACAAGTACCGTTGCACAATTGAAGAGCGTGAAGAATACGAGCCTATGATAAACATGGGTGTCATTCTCTATGCTGGAGTTGACTATGCTAAGATCCTCGAACAAGCTGAAACTGAAGCCGACGTGATTACATGGGATGGTGGTAACAACGACTTATCCTTCTACACGCCCGATCTCCTCATCGTTATAGCAGATCCTCATAGACCCAGCCATGAGATCTCCTACTATCCAGGAGAAACCAATCTTCGAATGGCAGATGTTGTTGTGATAAACAAAATCGACACTGCAGATTACGAAGATGTCGAAGAAGTCAGAGAGAACATCATGATGGTCAATCCAAATGCTATGATTGTTGATGCAGCTTCGCCACTCACTATTGATGATATGGACACAATTAGAGGCAAACGTGTGATTGTTGTAGAAGATGGACCAACCGTCACTCATGGAGACATGCCTTATGGTGCAGGATACATTGCAGCGAGAAAAGCAGGTGCCATTATTGTTGACCCAAGACCCTTTGCAATCGGAAGTATTAAGGATACTTTTGAGAAGTATTCGCATCTAGAAAATGTCCTACCTGCAATGGGGTATGGTAAGAAACAGATGGATGAACTCCAGCAGACAATCAACAAATCAGATGTTGATGCAGTCATCATTGGAACCCCAATTGACCTTAATCGAGTCATTAAGATTGACAAGCCGAATGTCAGAGTGAGATACGACCTTCAGGAGATTGGTAGACCAAATCTCGAGGATGTACTAACCGATTTTGTCAAGAAACACGGACTCAAATAGAACAGACTGGGGGTCAATCCCCCAAGGTCTTTCTTTTTTCTTAATTCTAGTTCATATCATCAAATCTTGAAGTGTCGATGAATCAGTACGAGAGCCTAGATCTCGATATAGGACTACTGCAAATATGAAATTTAAAGAACCAAATAGCAGAGAAGTGACTATATTCCCTACAACAAGATCATAGGGATAGAGTCCAAAGGTTAATGAACTCACGACTGCGCCTATGATGATGACCACGATACCGAGAAGAATCTGACCAGCTATGACATGGATCACATTCCCGCTAGTAAGCCCCCAGGACTTCTTCAATGAATCAATTGCTGATAAATCAGTGTCAATCACAATTGCCAGTGTTGGAACAAGCCTAGCTGAGATATAGAGTGCAAATATCCCCCCAACGAGGAGGAAGCCAAAAGCTCCCATCATAAGCTCAAATGAGCCAGGAGGGATTATAGGATTGAACGGGTCAGTAAGGTCAATACCTTCCATTGCACTAGCAATCATAATTAGACTAGGAACGGTGACAGCTGAAATCAGAAGTGAAATCAATATTTGAACAATGATAATGCTCCCAAGTTTCCCAGTGGCATGTGAGATACTCTGCCAGATATCTGCTCTCAATCCACTATAATCATCAAGAGCAAATTTGATTGTGCCTCCAATTACAACTGCATTGATGACAAATGCGACTATTGTAAACAAAAGGGTTGCAGTTATGACAGGAATACTTGGAAACGTGGTGGATGCAAAAAAGCTAAATAAAGACGAAATTGGATCTGAACCTATTACTCCGATGGTTCCAAAAAGTGTGAAAAACAACAAAAAGGACACCGCGGCACTTGCTGCACCGAACAGCCCAATGATGATGATGTATTGAGCTAACTTGCGCGACCATAGGCCAAATGTTCTCGATATAAGACCAGTAGCACTAAGAGTATAGTCAAAAGCACTTGGTTGCGTGGAATCCAATCCTAAGTCATCTTTAAAAGCCATTTTGAGTACTCCTTATGTCAAGAGGTTAACAAGACAGTGTTATAATTGCTCCGCAACAACTAGGCGGGTTTTGGTCGGTTGTCTATGATTTCCATGAACTTCATGCCACCGGCTCTCTCAACTAATTCTTCAAAGCCGATGATAGTAACACCTGGAGTGACCTCGGTGTTTGTTTTTGTTGTCTTCTGAATCTCAAGAATTAGGGAATTGTAATCACCAGGTACTGGCCCTCTAGGAGCTACATAGAGATTCAAGATGTCCATGCTATATGGGTCAGACATGTCTTCCTTTGCAACCTCAATTTGTACCTCTTCGATTTGACTAATTGATAGGATCATCTCCCGGAGTGCTGTAAGATTGACCGTTGCGCCTTTGATCTTCTTCTCACTCATTCCCATTATGTCCATCTGCGCCTGTGCATCATTGGTCCTACCAATATCCCAGAAGAAGGGACCATCAAACTCACAATGGGGACATTTTCCTTTCTCTTGATGAGAAGCAACATCACCAAGCAAGAATCCTTCAAACACAGTACCGGTTCCGTCAAGGTGGAAGAGACACATGTGACCAGACTCATCGTCGCTAACGAAATCATAGGTACCGTCATCGTTGAATTTTATGAGTTCGAAGGCAAGCATCAAAGGAGAAACATTGTGATACGGTCCGTGTCTATCACACTGAACAGCGAATGAGATCTTACTTTCTGAGGAGGCGTATCCTCCTACAACATGGACTTCCTTTGCGCCCTTCTCTTCCAATGTTCCCACCATATCATCCACAGCAGGTTCATAGATCTTTTCACCAGCAAGTAAGAGAACATTCTTCTCAGGAGCTTGGTAGTCGTTCGCCTCCTTCATTGTTCTGAAGAATCTGTTTCGAAGATAACTTGGCATTCCAGCAAAACTGTTGACTTTGAATAAACCAGCAAGTTCAACCAGTCTTTCACTGGGAATTGCACCGCCTGCACTGGTGGCAACATAGAACTTTGACAACTGCTTGAGACCTAAGTTGACAGCATGCCACCCGAGATGGGGCGCATATGGAAAGAGATTCATACTGGAACATTCCCATCCACTCTCGACGTAGGGATCAATGGCCATTTGACCAACTTTCACACAGTTCTTGTACAACAGATCATTGTCATATCGAGTCAAGAAGACTGGAGATGGCAATCCAGAAGCTCTCCCTGAACTAAACCAAAATTGTAGGGGTGAGAATTGATATGTTGCTCGTTCTTTCAATCGGGCTGTTGCACCAGCTTTTCCAATACCCAGCTTCACTTTTGCACCGTTGTTTCGAATGAATTTGGCTAGATCTTTGTGGCCTGATTCATTGGAATACTTCATGAGGTTGCTAATTGCCTCAGATGATTCACGTGGTTTGCCATCGACTTCTGAGGGATTCAATACGAATTTCTGGAGATTCTCCCTATAATCGATCTTCTTGACTAGAGGAACTTTGTATTTTGCCCAATCCTCAATGCAGGTGATGTTGTATGGGTCAATGTTGTTGTCTTTGAACAACTTGCGATAGTAAGGATGATTCGGCCAGACTTGGTACCGGATGAACGCTCTGAACTTTTTATCCTGAATCTCCTTAATCTCACGATGATTTGTTCTCTTTAGTTCTTGAAATGTGAATGTGCTCTTAGCCAATTGATTGCCTCCAGAATCTGGTACGCATTACAGTCGCGACCCAACCCTACATAATAAAGTTGTGAGTTATATTGATGAAGGAAATACACGCCTTTAAGGGTCTGAAGTAGAAACCCATAATAGACAACTACGCAGTGAACAATCGTCTAAGACCATTGGTCAGGAGTGATTTCATTGTCAGAAGCTGACGAAAAACTTCAGAAAGGTATCATTGAACTCGACAAAGGAAACGACAAGAAGGCCTTCAGTCTTTTCAAAGAGGTCTTTGAAGAGAGACAGGAAAGACTCCTCAAAAAGGTACAGGATAATCCAAAGTCTCCAACATTGATGTTGGATGCACTCTATATGATTCATGGACTTGTATGGCTTAGAGTTGCCGAGGCTGGGAAAGACAAGAAACACAGTGTTGAACTTTTAGGAAAAGCTGTAGGTACCGTTGAAGCTGCTCGAACCGCTTTAGGACCATTAGTCACTGGACTAGCTCAGTGGGCCAAGGAGAAAAACATCAAGGTAGTCCACAATAAAGCGTTGGGACTTCTTGCAGCTACTAAAGATCTTGAAGATATGGCGAAGAAGGCGCTAGAAGCAAGTCGAAAATTGGCTTAGTTCCTTATATTCAGGTCTGAATGTTATTACACTCCTGTCAAGAGACCTACTTGTTCATATGACGAGACCAGTCTTCAGCAGAGAATCGTTCTTCCATTATCTCTAGCTCTGAAAGAACTGCAGATTCTAGGTCTACTCCGAAAGTGTTTGCTATTTGCGTGAAGAGATTGAAGGCTTGTGCAAACTCACGAACAAGCTCCTCCTTTTTTGGAGCTTCATGACCCAATCCGATCACCTTGTACCCTTCCTTCACGGTTATGTGACGGGATATCTCTCCTAACTCCTCTATCAAATGAGCAAACACTAGTGAAGCTGGAAACTTGTCCCATCCACGATCTTTATCGAACTTATCGAGTTTCTCCTGAATCTCTCGTAGATGCATTTACGTCATCCTCTTTATGATTTGTAGAACCTGGGCACGTGCTTGATCTAAAACTGATGAAGGGGGACTCTTCAGAAGGCCAAGCGCAGTATCATCTGGGAGAGAGTCGCCCCCAAGAAACATTGCCTCGCTTACAACACCCATCATATCAACAGGAGGCAGTACTGCACAGGCTAATTTCGACCCTGCTTCTATCCCGTGAATATTGGTTACAATCTTCCAGATTCTTGACCCATCTGTACATCTGCACTCAAAGAGGTTTTTTGAGTCTGGAACAGCTTGAACTTGACTTACCTCAACAGCAATGATATCAACTGCATGTGCAGGTTCATCATCGAATTCCCGAAGTTTCTGTATCAATGACTCAGTAATTCGAAACGCATAGAATACATCAGCCAGGCTAAGGGTTTCATTCATAGTGGCGGGTTTGTAGCCTGCTATTTTGATTGCTTCTTCTAAGATACTACGAAAATCAGCAACAGACTCAACAATTTTCTGCGTTGCTTCCAGTTCCGCTACTTTGGGGGCGGGAACATAGGAGTACTTTACCTCATAGATTAGGCTTCCAGCCTGTTGCAGAGTTGTCCCAAGCTTCGAGTAGTCAACGTGGAGTTTCAATTTCCTGTTGCCCACCATCTCGTTCAGACGTTTCAATGCATCCTCAAGAACGAGTAGTCGGGCATCCTTCGCCGTATCCAATACTCTCACCATTTGTTATGAATCAGAGGCTCCAGATAAACCTCTCCCAAGACGGGAGGAGGCCACACGAAGTGATATAAAGACAAGCGCAATAATCCTTTCATATTTCAGCAGTGGGAGATACGCACCTTGATACAAGCCGTGTACATCCTAATTGCCGACAGCGGCCTTTGCGTCCTCGATAGAAAATATGGGGAGGCAGACATGGATCCGAATCTAATCAGTGGATTCCTTACAGCCTTAATTCAATTCGGTCGAGAACTAAGTGATGGCAATCGGGTTCATGTGATAGATTTCGGTGCATTCGATATTTGTCTCTCACTGAAAGACAATATCATTGTTGCCGCTACTGTTGACAAGGTTGATGATGGGAATGCGGCAATGGCTGTTCTTGGTGAAGTGAACAACGCATTTTCTCAGCAATATGGTGGAATGATAGAAGAGTGGGATGGGAATCTTGAACCTTTTGATTCGTTTCACAAGAAGCTAGACGAGATAACGAAGGAAGGTCACGCATCAGAAACGAAAATTGTAGTTCCCGTACTCAAGGGTAAGGTCAATCCGATGCTGGTTCGTTTAGGACAGATGAGTCAGGAAACCTTTGATATTGCAAAGAAATGTGATGGCAAGCTCACAACGAGAGATATCGCGGACCAACTTGGAATGCATTTGAAAGAGGTCCAAAAGTCACTCAATACACTTGAGGATATGAAAATCCTAGAGTGGAAAGAGATTGGATAGACCTTACACCCACTAGTAGAATATGAAAACATCTTCAAATGAATGAAGTTTATGCAAGATTTCAGTCTATGATGATTGACCCCATTCATTACCGGCTGCTATCAGGATAAGTCCAATCACAATCAGACCGGGTGCTAGAACTCCAGGTATTGTAATAGAGCCAAACACCATATCACTTAGAACATATCGCCCTGCGTGAATCACTCTTCCTGCAAATAAGACGAAAAAGCCAAGCCCAAGAAATAGATTGGACTTTCGCAAATTACCACCGGATTGCCATGCAAGATACCAGAATAGAAGTGGTATGAACAGAGCATATAGTGCTCCTGCTGAACCTGAGAGAAGAACTCTCGTTCCTGCATCGAGTGGAATAAATCCGAGAAAGATTCCGATTCCCACAGCTGGTATTGCAAATGCAATTTGAGCCCATTTCTTTCCGAATATCATGAAACCTGCTGTTGCAGACAAAAGAGCAAGTGCCATCCATTGGAAAAATGCTCCAGCCATGAGCCAGAATGGTGAAACATCTAGATATGGTGTTAATGGAAGTACAAGACTCTGTGGATCAGCGTAGAAATCACCTACGAAATAGAAACATCGACCAATAGCTAATAGGAGAAAGAATAGTGACATTGCGAGTTGGAAAGGATTTCCAGATTTCCTCCATCTTCGCCCCATAAAAATGAAGAGAAAGAAGTAGTACCCTACTACTAAGAACCACAATCCTGCGTGAACTTCTCGGATAATCATGTCGACTGTCTGCATTCTATTGTCTCCGTCCTGATCCTTCTGAATCACATTGAATTGCGTGCTGGCAAATAAAGATATTCCGCGCTAGTAAAACCGTGTGATACGCCCAGCTAACTTCTATATTCACAGAAAAGTTGTATTCCGATGGTGTGAGATGAGTCCAGGACCAATGTGGAAATTACAGAAGGACGATTCAACTATAGAGGAGTTCATAGATATTCGTCGAAAGGTTGGGAATCAGATTATCCGTGAATACTTGCTTGACAAGATAGTGAAGAATAATAAAATCATCCGAGTCTCAGGCAGGCTTAGAGGCCCGAAGAACGAGTTCAAAAATTTCGCTAATTTCCTCATATTACAAATTTCAATTGATGGGTCATCAGCTAGATTTCTTGCTGAAGCTGGAGTCTATGAAAATCTGCGAATTGTTGCTGTTGATTCAATTAATCTTGCTGAGAGAGATTCCGAAGATCTAATTGAAATCTTCACCAAAGCTCTTGAGAATCCAGACACATACAATACTACTTTAGTTCTAAGTGACGACTCAACGGTCAGATGAGGTGGTAGTGAAAATGTTTGAAAGATATGCAAAATGTCCTATCTGCGCAAAAAGAACTGTCCTGAGAGTGCCTCCCGATGTCATTGACAAAGCGGAAAGATTTCCATTCACAGTCAAAGTGAAACATGAAGACCATTACTTCTACATCAATCTTGATAGCCAAGCATGGATAACTGATATCTTGCACCCAGAGCTTGTTGAGTGACTCACCCGATATATCTGTCAGAAGGACTTGAATCTTCGTTCGAGGGCAGACCTTTCTGAGCAATCTCATCCATAGCCCATTCAATGAATTCAATAACTTTCTCAACCTCTGTGTCAATTACATCAAAATGAGCTTTAATGCCAACTAAGTCCGTCAATTTCTCAAGAAGTATTTGAGCGGCTCTATAGTCGGCCTTGATCACACCTATGGTTTCACCCAAAAGACAAGCGCCTTCCATATCATAGACTGAAGCAGCCCAACTGGGGATTATCCCATTTGCTCCAACAACAACACCCTCTTCAGTAGCAATCATGCCATCAGATTGTGATATCTTATCCAAGAGATTCTGCGAACTTGCCGATATATAGACTCTGGGCGGCGATGGAAATGAGCCAAAGTATTCTTGGTACCCCTGTTCGTATGCAGCTAACGAATACATCTCTTTTACTCCAAGATTCGAAAATTCGCTAGCAACATAGTCTGCATACTCGAAAACACCGTTACCTGAGGCTGGTTGGAAGTCAGCAGTGAGGATGAGAAGATCATGTGGTTCATCAGGCGCTGCACGATAGAGGTGTAATGACGACTTTGGACACCTTGAAATCCCTTTACTAACCAGTACTCGAGGAGGAAAATCATTACTAAAGAAATCCATAACATGTGTGGCATCAAGTACACTGGTGAGGGTTTGCATCGCAATCCTACCAACGTTAGCAATTCCAGGTAAGCCAACTAAACCAATTGGTGATTTCAACGAAGATGCTTCTACATCCATGAAACGGCGAGTATACATAACTAATATTCGCAATGAAACCATTTGGTACTTTGGGTCAGGGAGTCTTACAAACGGTAAAATCGGAAGGCATTTTGTGTAGTTGATTGGGCAACATCTTCATTTGACAAATCTAGTAATTTACTAAGACTTTCTACACCATACAGTATGTTAGCTGGCTCATTACGGTCCGGTGTAGGTGAAAGATAGGGACCATCAGTTTCCAATAGAATCTGTTCTAAGGGTACAATCTCAGCCGCATCTTTTCGATTCCTGTACTTTCCAAAATTAGACGGGAGAGTGATGTACCACCCATTATCTGCAACTCTCCTTGCAACCTCTGGAAGACCATCAAAACAATGCATGAGAACATCTCCAGAGAAATTCTTCTCAAGAATCTCAGTTGCTTCAGCTTCTGCTTTCCGGGAGTGAATAACAAGGGGTAGATTTAGCTCAGTTGCCAACTCGATAAACATCTGAAATAGAGGTTCTTG
>MEHG01000083.1 GCA_001940705.1 Candidatus Thorarchaeota archaeon AB_25 | reverse complement strand
CCTACACCTATCCCGATATAGAGAAGATTGTCCATAATCCAATCTGGAATTCCGTTACCTGTGGTGGGAGCAGCAGTGATATTGACTAACACCGAATCCGTGGCGCAGTTACCTGCAAAATCGTAGACCATTATAGTGCAGTTGTATACCCCAGCATTAAATGAATCCAGGTCCAGAACAATTGAAGTGCTTGAAGCCCAAGAACCTAAGTCAACTACAACACCATTCACACTGATCTCGAAAGTGGCTGGATAATCATCAGTCGGGGTCCAGGTAATGTTTTGATTTTCTGTGCCTTCAACGAACTCCATATCATCTGGGTGATTTATTGTTGGAGCAGTGCTATCAGTATATTGCTCTATACCGGTGCGCTCAATTGTGATAGTCCCAATGACTTCAGAAGTTGTAGTATTTGTGAATAAGACGGTATGACGAGCTATGAATCCATCTACCTTGAGATAGTCAGTATGGACTTCGAATAGTACATCTCCACTAGTATCGTTCCACGAGTATCCCCAGAACCAGGGACCAAGGTCATCAAGCGTGACATTCACTAGCGAACTCCTATCTTCTATAAAATCATCAAGGAGGGACCAGTTCCCAACAGGTACTGCAAGTCTCCACGAATATGAGAAAATTGGATCAAAGAAAATTGTATCGTTTGCCCAGTACAAATCTCCAGTAAAATATGGAATATCATCAAATTCCGTCATATTATATGGAATGAGCTGTAGACCATCATCATCAACTTTGACATATAATAGCTCATCCCAGGTAGAGGATCCTAGGCCTTCTCCAGTAATGACCAAGTGAAAATTGAATCTATCTCCATCATTGAATCCCCATCTCAAGTTGTGGTACGAGAACCTGCTTACTTCATATGATCCTTGCAGCTCCTGAGTAGTGGTATTCCAATATTCAACATAGTAATTATGCAGCATTCCATCAAACTTTGAGAAATCTGCCCAAACTAGAGTTTCAGTATCAGCTGAGTCATTGGTAGTATACGAGTATTCCCAATAATCATCACTAGAGGTTATCGAAAGGTCACGAGCCTCTACAAAGAATAGACCCTCAAGATCTGTTCCTGCAAGAGTCGTTATCAAATCCCAATTCCCAACGGGATATTCAATATGTGCGAGAAATATGAAAATAAGTCCATAGAGACCCATATTTGTACCATTCTCAAAATAGAGCCCTTTATCCAAATGTTCGAGATCACCCAAGTCTGTTAGAGGATCTGGTATTGGTTTACTGGCGTTCTCTATCTCAATATAGATGATTTCATTGGGCCAAGGAGTAGCCTCATCTTGCACCTCCATTGTGAAATAGAAACGGTCACCATCTTCCATTCTGTAGAAGAACCCCTGACTTGTTGCGGCCAGGGTCTGTGGTATAATCAACGCTGTAGCAATTAAAGCAACTAGTGCAACGGTAGCGCCTTTCTTCAAACTTCTGCCTCCATAAGGATATACATCATTTAACTAGTAAATTGTCTATAAACTATATGAAAAACCATATCGTTGTATTGATGATTGGAATCTATCAACATGGAAAAAGAAATCAGTAGAGGTGATCCTTCAAATCCCATCGAGTTCTTCAGTCATCTCTAGTAGAGGAAGGCTGTTGTCCCGGTTGGGGCAACCCTCACACTCAACATATTTCCCACAATTCAGCTGCAGAATCCCCTGATCAACCAAGAACTTCGGAAATTCCTGGTATACTGCAGTGTCAATCTCATCTTCTATTCCACAGGAAAATGAGTCATAGAGGTCAGCAAAGAGACCTATGATTTCAGTCAGGATTTTCCTTTGTCCTTCGGTGTCATCATCATCCGCAGAGATGGAGAAAATCAGGTCCTCCTTTGACCTTAGAATGAAGCGTAGACCACTGAGTGTAATCTCATTCAGTGTATCAGCTGAGATTGCACCACCAAAACTGCTCAGAGCATTGATGAAACTGCTGATCTCTTCGGTGTTGTCACAGAGTGAGTGGCACTCACCGAAGTTCGAACAGAGTAGTGCGCGACCATTCTTGTCAAGAATGAGTAGGTTTCGAATCATGTGGCTCAACTAGAAGAACAAGCATAACGACTAATGAAAGCTGTTCTAGGGGCACAGTCTAAAAGAACATTCCAGCACGCTCAGGAAAGCGTTTCCGGAAGGTCCTCTCTGCAGACCTATCTAGGGATATCTGTCTCTTCAAAATCTCTGGACTTAATGAACCCAAGTCAGGTCTCATTAGGACCGGACCTCGAAGAATGGGCGCAGGTGTGTCCACAGAGATATCCTCGATAGACCGAGGTGTACGTTTCAGGATATCATCAAGACTTAGTTTTGGCCCCTTATCACCAGTGATGGAATTCAGGATACCATGAAGGTCTGACTCACTCAATGGACGAAGTCCAAACTCAGGAGAGGATCGAATTGTATCGACTGTGTCACAGGACTCAGGTAACTCCACTCCTGCACCAGTGAACTCGTAGGGATTGAGGGGAATAAGTTTCAGTTGAAAAGCAGAGTCTGAACTGAGAACCAGCATTTCTCCACGAGGGGTACTCATAATGTGCCAACCCCTAGGACGCTCTGAATACTGTTGGACAATACGTGGTACGATTTTGTCAGCCGGTTCTGGTTTCGTCACTGTTCTTCACTAATGTTTCAACACAAACACAAAAAGCAGTATCGGTAGTTGCGAGATGAATGCGAGATTAGGTGTATCTTATGGCCACGTAGCTAATAATTCTCCAAGGGGATGAGATCTATCTACTGAACCTTGAACCACATTACCAGATACTTCGAGGTCTTCCAAGATCTCTGAAGCCATTCTGTCGATGTCTCTTACATCATCAAGCACATATCTGAAGGTGAGTGGTAGACCTTTCTTTTCTACTCCAACCGCTGTCAAAGTAAGTCTTCGGAGCCTCTTGTGATCATCCATGAAAGGACCTTGGAAATACTCAGGGCTGTAGACAATCACTGCAGCTTCATTTGCGATTTCCTTGAAATCAGACAAACTGTTGAGCTGCACAGGGGGGATGAATACGTTTTGTTCGTCGCTCACATTTTCCATCTCGCTGTTTTGAGAACTAACCCCACCCACTCTCCCCTTCGTTTCCGATGGAGAGTTTCAGAGTTTTCTCTTGTTTGCGGCCTCCCGGCCACTGTAGTATGTATATCATAAAAAGTATATAAATGTATCTAATTATTTATTCTTTTAGTTTTTCGTTTAATTAAAGTGTTGGAACACGTGTTCTAATTATAAGAATGAATGATTTTTTTATGAAGAAAAGCTTTAGATTCAGAAAGTGGCACAGACCTTGCGAATCCTCTCAATCTGTCTGGACTTGATGAAAGCAAGGTATTCGAAGACTCTCTTAATTAACTCTGATTTTGCACGAGAGCTGATTGACTTGTAGAATGTGAATCCTGAAAATTCCTTCTCTAAAGCCCTGTTACAGACATATAAACGGGGATCTGTATCGGGGGTTGATGTTGCGAAAGGAGTCCTGTCCATTCCAAAGGGCGTAGGATTTGGTTCTTCATAGGAGAAGTCCTCCTTGGCTACTTCCTCAACAACATCCAGAATACCGGTTGTCATCATGAGCCGGATCCTCTCGATAAGCTCTCCTTCAGTTTCAGCCAGAACCATGAGAAGAGCCTTGACTTGGGGAGTTTCTGCGGCATTAGCAGCTTTCAGATAGAAATCGTACTGATTAGCGGTAGTTGTCAAGGCAAGTTTAAGCAGATGTTGATGAGAAGTCACTTCGCTCATTAATATGAAATTATGCAACAAAAGAAGAAATCATTTTCTATTCTATACCCATCCGGGTCCATTTGGCGCTAGAACGTAGTGCAGACCTTCCTGATTTGATCAATCTGCTGGGATTTGATGAACGCAAGATACTCAAAAAGACGACTAGCAAGCTCAGTTTTTGCTCGAGCTGCGATGGCTAGATAGAAAGTATACCCCTTAATCTCCTGTTCTAGTGCCTTGTTGCAGACGAAAATCCTTGGGTCCGTATCGATTCTCTCAGGTGCGATAGGTGAGTCATCTGGTGGGTCAGCACCCACCTCTACTCTCCCCATGGCCTCAATCTCGTCTAGGATTCCAGTCACCATCATATGGCGAATATGCGCTATCAGGTCCCTCTCGGTTTCTGCAAGAACATTCAGCAGAGCCTTCACTTTTGGAGTCTGAACCTGTTCTGCTGTTTCGATGTAGTATTCGTAGTGCCGTGTGGACATAGCCATCGCCATATTTAGCAACGGATCGAGGGGATTCTTGCGACTCATAGGAGTGCAGGGAGTGAGCGCAGGTTAAGAAATGGGTTTCTATGGCGCACTAAACAAGATCATTCATGGTTTCTTGAACCCTGTTGGGTCAGCAAGATAGTTTGAAACCTTTGCATATTCCTCTTCAGTCATCTTGTCCCGAATCAGAGGAAGACCTTCATCGACTAAATCGATGAGTGAATGGAGATTTATCTTGAGCTCACTGGCACGCTGGCGTGCACCCTGCTGACGATCCACAACCACTGCAATGTCATCAACAGTGAATTCACTGATGCCACGTTTCTCTAATTCTGTAATGACCTGACCTCTGGCCACCAATTTACTCTCCATTCCGGTCACAAGATCATCAACAAGACAGATTGCATCACCATCCTTTACTTCACCCTCAAGAAGGGCATGCTGTCCGTATTTGCTGATGGCTTCCTGAAGTTCCTGTTCAGTTCTGACACCAATTATCTTTCGAGTGTGACACGCTGGAATGCCAGTTGATAATGACATTGCGGTTGCTATCGGAATTCCAGCAAATGCAATACCAACTAGTCTATTGATGTGTGGTGCTTCTTCCTTGACGAGAGCTCCTAGAGCTTCACCCACCTTTTCGAGGGTTTCGGGAAAAGAGGAGAGAATCCGCAATTGAATGTAGAAGGGGCTCCACAGTCCAGAGTGCAATGTCCAACCCTCGGGTTTGTCGCGAACGGATGTTAAAATCATCCTGTTCTCATAGATGTCCTGCATGATGATTTTCTTCAGGTCTGCATCCACCAACCTCGGCACCAAGATGGCTAGAGGATGTAGATGTTCTTAACTCTGTCCCCAGTGCAGAGATTACTTATGGAGAGAGCGCAGATTATTGAAACATGAACCATAGAGACCTAGCATATTGGCTCCTAGATAATGGAGGACCAGTTATCAGATTCAGGACTCTTGTGGACATTTTTGAGGAACAGGATGTTGGTATTGTATCAAGGGCAATGAAGGAAATGGTCGAGAGCCCAGAGGTTGTGAAGTGGTTAGAGTTAATTGAACCAAGTTTGGCATTCAATGATGTTCACTCAGGCAGACAGAATGCATTTGAGAATGTAGTAGCAAAGTTGGTTCAACTTGGTTGGCGAGCAGGATTGCAACCCTTCGATAGTAAGACCCTACCCTTCAGGGTTTGGTTGTCTGAGAGCATTGACAAGGAACCTGAAGAAGCTCATGAGGTGTTCAAGAGGACAGTGACCGCCTCTGTTCTGGCACGTGCCGGGTATCAGACAGTGGAGGCGGTTCAGAAGCAGGTGCTTTCACGTCTGAAAACAGTTCATCAGTTTGCCAAGAGTCCAGACTTCTCAAACATCTTTGTTGACAAATCAAAATACAAGGGGATTCCTAAAGGACTTGTTAGCCATGACCTAATCAATCCGCAGCTCTATCCAAATCAGCAGCTTGCACTCCCATGGATCCATGATGTCTATGCATTCAGTCATCTCAGTGTTGTTCTGAAGGTTGACCATTATCGCAAGCAAGCAGAAGAGGTCTTAGAGATGGTCCTAAATCATGAATATCAGGACCTTCCTTGGAGTTACGGTATTGCCAAATATGGTAAAAGATACTATGTGTTAGGGTGGGCAGTTCACCTACCAGGGTACTCTAAAGCTCCTGAAGGTAGACTGTTTGCAGAAATGCTTCTTGCACTCGAGGCCCTAGCACCATTCAAGTGTATCAGGAAAAGTACATGGTTCCAAAATTCCATGAGGTATCTGGAGGAATTCCGAACTGAAGAGGGCTCATACTCTTTCCCTAGAACATGGTTACCTGAGAAGAAGAGGGGATACTGGGTTGGTGGGGAATACATGGCTTATGATGATCGAAAGGGGAAAACCAATGCGATTGAAGTTGAGTCAACCTTTAGGGTCCTCTCAATCAGAAATCGAGCCGGTCTGATCTAGAGTTGTTTCACGAGTTGCTTTTACCTGTGAAGATCAGTGAGAGCATCCTATTTTTAGGTACAAGCATAACAAATGGAATTGATAGTGCTAGACCAAGTAAAAATCGTAATGGCCAGAACAGTATGAAAGAGGCGTCGTAAGTGGCCAACGACCATCCTAGGAGAACCATCAATGCAGGTGTGAGATAGAAGAAGACAGGATGTATCTCATAGATCACCTGGGAGTTCTTCCCAAGAAACTGCATTCTTCTGCTGATTGATGACAATTTGGACAAGCTGGACAACATGAAGATGAAGATTGTTCCAGCTATCGCATTGATGAGGAATAACCATTCATTTGTGCCAAACTGATCATCCGCGAAGCTGATGAAACCATTGTATAGACTGGCGGCTATCATGAAGACAAGTAGGACCACGAAAATCACTCCATCACGGATTTTCGAACCTGTGTGCCATGGATTCAGACCTCTGACTCGTTTCATCTCGTGACCAATAATACAGAAAGCTGTTGCGATTAGAATACTATTCACTCGCCAGGGCACACGCAACGGAGTAAATGCATTTGTTATCATGAAAGCAAGCAATGGTAGAAGAACTACGAGTGGCCATCGTATCCTCGGATCGTAAGAGGATGTCACTGATTCTATGACTACAAAGAGTAATAGTCCAAAGTAAAGTACTTGTAGAAACCAGAGATAAGTAGGCCTACTAGGAGGGCCAGCTCCATAGACAAGCCAGAAGAGTAATTCACCAGGTGTAATGTCGGGATCAACAGAACCACTCAGTGGGGCAAATATCAAGGTCATGATTATGTAGATGGCGAAGTAAGGAATCAATAGTTGACGTCCCCGGGAAATCGCATATTGCTTGAGATTCTCGCGGTGTTTGTCCCCATTATATGTCATCCCAGCCATGATGAAGAACAGAACTATGGCAAAGCTTGAGAGAAACGCAACAGCTGACTCTAGGAACACATCACCATCCATTGGTATCATGGAATGACACCAAACTACAGCGATTATTCCAGCACCTTTTGAAATGTCAATCCATTCCAACCTACTGCTAGCCACCGCCTCTGACAGTGCAATACAGCTCCATCTTGACTCGCATAAAGAATGCGTAACGCTACATACCCTTGGTAAGCTTTTTAACGCTCTCCATCGCGATGAGTTTCGAAGCGCTCGTTGTCTAGGGGTTATGATGGATCCCTGCCATTGTGCGGGGGTTTATCCCTCGGAACCGTAGAACGGATCCGGCCCGGGTTCGAATCCCGGCGAGCGCACCACTTCTCTTTGTATTTAGACTTCGGCGGTAGAGCAATAGCTTAACTACAAATGATGTATACGTTAGTTATTCGAGTAAGGAGAATGGATAGACTATGATGAATAAATTCCAGGACCTTATGAATGACAAAGTCCTAGTGCAGCTAGTCATAGATGTTGCCACAGACAAAGCACATCATAAGGTCGTCAAGGGGATAATCAAACACGTTACTAGGAACTTCATTGAGGTTGGTAGGGCAGCAACGGGCGATGAAAAGGCCCAAATGGGTACTGATGAGGTGAGAGTCATAATCCCAATGGAGAAGATCGCAGAGGTAATCTACAGCAAATGAAGTAGGGATTTTGATTTTGTTTCCATCGACCCACATCTTCTCCTTTTTAATGAACTAGAATAAATAGAAGTAGCACACTAAGGAAGTCCATGAACGAGACTCTGAGGATAATTGATAATCGAAAATCTTTGAGAGGATATGATTCGAAGGAGATTACTCTAGAACACAAGAAGTTGATCCTTCACAGTACTTTTCGAGCTCCCACCGCGGGAAACATGATGATGTATTCCATTATTGAGGTAGCTGATCAGAAGATGAAGGACAAGTTAGTCAAAACATGTGACAACCAACCTTTCATTGCCAAAGCTCCGTTGGTTCTATTGTTTCTCGCAGACATGCAGAGATGGTACGACCTCTTCGAATACTCGGGTGTGCAAGAGTTGTGCAAGGAACGCAATCTCGCATATGACACACCAAAAGAGTCTGACCTGATGCTTGCCTCCTGTGATGCACTGATTGCCGCTCAAAATGCAGTGATTGCTGCTGAGTCATTGGGTATCGGTTCGTGCTACATAGGTGACATCATGGAGAATATAGAGATTCACAGGGAGATGTTTGATCTTCCAAAGTGGGTCTTTCCTATAGCCCTTCTATGCTTCGGCTACCCTCTTCGTGAGGACAGGGAGGACCGTGAAAGGACTCCCCGATTCTCAGAACATTTTGTATATTTCAAGAACAAGTACAAACGTGTGAAAATTGAAGAGTTTGAAGCAGAGTTTGCGGACCGCTTTAAGGACAGAAAGGATCTCTTCAATGATGCACAAAATATCGGGCAAGCAATGTTTCTACGAAAAACAGGATCGGATTTTGCAGCTGAAATGCGTCGTTCAGTCAAGGTTGCTATTGATGATTGGATTGAGTGAGTCACTTCCCCGGAGAACCATAGGCACGAATCGCGTTCTCCCAGTATAGTTTTCGAAGTACGGAGAGAGGTAGATCAAGTCCGTTGATGAAGGTCCCACCAGAGTCCTTGGTGTCAGCGTCTTCGAATGGCAAAGGTTTGTCTTGAACATCCGTTTCCCACAATATTCTCTGAGTGGAATACCTCCCTCCAAAGTACTCTATGTCCCCACGGTTGGCAGAAAGATCAGTACCAAAGAGAATCCTGTCGGAGTATTTTATCAGGAAATCTCGAGCCTTCTTCACATCCTTACTCAATTCTCGAGCCATCCACCGAGAGGATGCGGTATCAAGAATGACGTTCGGAAATCGGTCTAACCAACTACCGAGATTTGGAAGTCGATGTATCTCAGGTTGCGCTCCAAAGTGTGGAATCTGAAAGTTTACCTTAGGATGCCGTTCTAGAACCGTTTCGAGCTGGCTCAGATTCTCCTCCTTTGTACCGTACTTGGATGCATCTTGATAGTGCAACTCAAAGTATGTGTCTGGGTCTGCAACGTGGATAATGATTGGAAGATTGTTGTCCTCCAAAGCCTGAAAGACAGTATCAAGCTTGGGGCTGTCAATTCTAAACCCAGCAGGTACATCCTCAATGTAGTCGCGCCATCGAGGACCGAACCAAGACTTGGCAAGTGTGTATCCTTCATCCTTTGTACATACAATGTCTTCTATGACCGGATCAACATTGTAGTGGGCGATGTCTCTGAGGGATAGATATTTCGCAAATACAAACCTCTCGGGATACTTATTCTTAGCAGCTTCAAATCCCTCTTTTGAATGGACTATCCCAATCTGTGCAGCCACTCCGAATTGGTCTTCTATCTCAAGCATTTTGTCGAGGGTGCCAGGCTCTCCAATATGTGTGTGCGCATCAAAGATGGGACCTTTGTATTTCCAGTCTTCTGTCAAGATACACCAATCAGCTGGAATATCAAACATTGAAAAGCCATTCTGTATAGGTCGCATTGGTGCAATCCTGCTTTGATGCGCAGTTTATTTTGGTAATATCTTCCAGAAGACAGGAGGAGAATCTTCCATGAGAGTAGTAGTACTTCACGGGAGTCCGAGAAGAGGAGGAAACTCTGATACCCTCGCTGAACAATTCGTGAAAGGAGTAAGAAAAACTGGAGATGTTGAGGTCCTAGACTTCATCCTGAATGACATGAACATCAGACCATGTCAGGGATGTGAGTCATGCATGACATCTGAGGGTCACAAGTGTGTGATAGATGATGATATGCACCAGATTTATTCTGTCTTTGCTGATGCAGATATTGTAGTCTGGGCTACTCCGATGTACTGGGGATATATGACGGCCCAGATGAAGATTGTACTAGACAGGATGGAGGCTCTTGCCATGGACCCTGAGAAGTACTGGGTCGATAAGGAGTTTGTCGCAATCCTCACATACCGCCATCATTACCAATCAACCATTGGTTTCTTTGAGCGAGTACAGGACTATTTCAGGTTTAAATTCAACTCGATATTGTACTGCTCCAAGAACGAAGCCAGTCATGAAGACTTCCACGTTTCTTCGAGCGAAGAGAAGTTGGATGAAGCATTTGTTCTTGGGGCGCGACTTGGAATCAAGGTCATTGTATGAACAGTTTTTAGACTGATTACTGAACCAAATCTAGGTGTCGTCAGTTGTGAATGCTGTTGCATTAGTGAAGTACAAGGACAGTGTCAGTCAAGCCCTACAAGAAGGACTTGATCTAATTGGTGGTTTTGGTACAATTGAATCACCTGTATTGGTCAAACCAAACATCTGTACAATATCTGACGATACAGGATACTCGGTCACTCGCTTTGAAACTGTAAAAGCCTTGATTGATCTGTTGCTGAAGACTGATGAGAAACTATCAATCAAAATCATCGAGAGTGACAGCCAGAGCAAGTTTGCAGAAGAGGCCTACAAGAAATTTGGTTATACCCAATTCTGTGATGATATGCAAAATGCAGGATTCAATGTTGGTACAGTAAATCTGAGTAATACACCCCTGACAGAATTAGAATTCAATGGAATCTACTTTGAGAACCCAGAACTTCCTGAGATAGTCCTCAATGCGGGATATTTCATCTCAGTAGCAGTTCCCAAGACCCACTATCTATCATTTATCACAGGAGTTCTGAAGAACCTCTTTGGAGTTCTTCCAAGAAAGGACCAGGCTTTCTATCATTCTGAAATCAATGAAGTCATTACAGATCTTGCTAGAATCATCAGACCAAACCTCAAC
>MEHG01000082.1 GCA_001940705.1 Candidatus Thorarchaeota archaeon AB_25 | reverse complement strand
AGGATATTCTAGCTGAGAAGACATCTCCTTCTAAGACCTTGATCGGTTTAGTAAGTGGAATGAAGAGTTGTTTCCATCCGTCATCCATCTTGAGGTGTATATCACCAAACAGCTTTGATTCGAAGATCCCAACGAGTCCGTGAATGGTTCCCTTGTCGACTACAGTAAAGTGCAAAGTCCTGTCTACAGTGACTTTCTGTTTCAGATTCATGAGATCAAAGGTCTCTAGCATCTCCATATTCGCTAGGTCTCTCGTCGCTTCGGGAGTGGCAGTTTGAACAACCCTGGGGAACTGAATATCGTCATACTGAAACCTCTCCCAAATTTCTATACATTCAACCGGTACAATGTACACTTTGGCTTCTTGGGGAAGAATGACGCCGCCTGATTTCAGAATCTTCCGTGTGGCGTGGTAGCTTGCTGGTATCTGTTGCTCAACCAACATCATTGATGAAAGCATCTCACAGATCACAACATCCGCCTTTTCCTCTGGAACAAACTCTGAGAAATTACACTCAACAAACTCGATGACCTGGTCCACTCTGTTCAATTTCGCAGCTTTCTTTGCATATTGCAGGGACTCTGGATTTACGTCTATAGCCGTTACACGCCCTGCTCCAGCTTTTGCAGCAATTATAGCAAGGACTCCCGAGCCAGTTCCAACATCAACAACATAGTTTCCACTCTTCACTACCTCATGTATAGCCTGTTTGAACTTTTTCAACCGTGACCTCTGTCCAAGAAGACTTGCTACATGAAGCATGGTGAATGGAGTTGCATACTTTTGGTCAGTCATCGTTTTTTGCCATATCAAATCTTACTTATAATACAGATGTGAGCGACCGCTTACTAAGTAAGATTGGTTTACAATCAAATCTGATTTAGAAGGTTCGAACCGACGTGTCTGAAGAAATCATCAGTTCCGCAAAGGAGGCTCTTGAGGAAGGACGTCCTCATGACGCAATTGTGGTACTTGAACCACTTGTAGAACAGGATGATGAGGACGTCGATGCGCTAGTGTGTCTCGGAATGGCTTATGTTCAAGCTGAGATGCCGGCGAAGGCAGTTACAGTTCTTGAACAGGCTGAGGAGCTTGCTGAACAACATTGTGTAATTGAGCTTTTCTTGGGACGAGCGCTGTGGGCTCTTGGTAAGATTGATTATGCCGAGGACAAGATTCGTGAAGCCCATCGATTAGACTCTTCAGAGCCCGAAGTTTGGCTTGATCTTGCGAGGATTCTTTACAGAAAAAACGAGTATCGTGAAGCTTTGGGATATCTCCAGCAGTCAATAGAACAATTTCCTACCGAATTGGGATTACTTGGGCTCTACGCGCTGACGCTTTACAGGCTAGGCGACTTCACTGCTGCTACGGATGAATGGGCTAAGGTTCACAGATTAAATCCAGACCTCATGGCTGCTGTTTCAAACTATGCTTATCTTTTACTCATCCAGAATCGGTCTTTCGAAGCTGCACCATTCGTTGGTCATGCAAATATCGTTGATCCAGATGACTATCGTGCACAGATTCTACTAGGCGAGCTTCGATTCCAATCTGGTGAACATGATGGTGCCAAAGAATGTTTCATACGAGTTATTGAAGATGATCCTGTCAATATTGAAGCTCTATCACGACTCGCTGTTCTTGCACATATGGCACGTGACACTGAAACATGTCGGCGGTATCTAGAACGTGCAGAAGCAGAACTTGGAAGAAACCCCGAGTCTTGGAGGGGTCTGTGTGATGTCTATCCACTGCTCGGCATGAGCGAGGAATACATAGAATGTCTGATTCGTTGGACAAAATCTGATCATGGTGCAGCAGCACCTTGGGTGGCACTAGCTTTTCAATACGACAAGCAAGGAAAACTCGAACATGCTCGAAATGCATGGAGAGTGGTTTTTGAGTTACGAGGGTACGTCAAGATTCAATGTAGTGGGTGTCGCACAGTTTCAAGACAATCATATGATGAAACTACAGGATTCGATGTCTACCAAGCAATAGTATGTCAAGCATGTGGTGCGAAGATTAACATGCCCGTAGGCCTCGCAGTGACCTAATGAGATGTCATCGATGAGCGACAGAAGGTATCCTCCTCTTCCCATTCCTGGAGTCGGAGCCATTGTGGTAGGGTCACAAGGAGTTCTCTTAGCAAGACGTGACAAGGATCCCGCAAAGGGTTTCTGGAGTATTCCTGGTGGAGGTGTTGAACTTGGTGAGACCCAAGAAGTTTCTGTGGTTCGTGAAGTGGAAGAGGAAACTGGAGTCAAGTGTGAAGTAGTGGGCTTTGTGAGTACTGCTGATTTGATCACTAGGGACTCTTCTGGAAGGATTGAATTTCATTTCCTTCTAAACCATTATCTTGCTAGGGCACTCACTGAGAGTACCAGACCAGAAACAGAAGATGGAGAAGTTGGTTGGTTCCATCCAGATAACCTTCCCGATGATATTGCTAACCAAAGAATTGTTGATTTGATTCTCTCTGTACGTGAGAAAATCCTTGTAATTATGAATGTTGGATAAGATACCTGTATTATACAGCGATATATCATCTAATTATTCCGCCACGAAATATAAAAGCCATCAAATAGTGTGAAGATAACGAGTCTTTCCAGACCTAAGGAAGTGTAGAAATACAATGTTTAGAACAATAACTGCTTTACTCGTATGTCTAGTGACTGCGGTCATTATCGGGGCTTTCCAAATAGTTGGTCTTGATATACCAACAATTCAGGCTATCATTGGTGGTGGTGACATCACTAATCAGCTGATGGCAATAGGCGCATTGCTCTTCGGAGGGCTGCTATTTCCATATACCCTTGCTACAGTAAGTGCTATTTACTCACCATTGGTAGCACTTGGTGTTGCTGGATTCATAGCAGGTCTTATTTCCAAGAGTGGTGTACGAATGCTCTTTGTTTCAATATTTGCCATGGTACTATTCTTCTTGGGTTACTATGTGCTTACCCTTACGGGAAACCCAACTGATGTTACTGACATGCTCAATATTGCGAGAAACATCGCTATAGATCTTGGAGTGGCATTTGGTCTTCTCTTCATACCTGGCATTATTGGCGCTTCACTAACATCAGAGGACTACTAGTTCTCTAGAATGAAACTGGGGGTCTAATGCCCCCAATGACCTTTTTTTTTCAATCTCATCTTCCAAGTCGTTTTGCTAGCTTACTTGATGCTAGGTCAAGGAATTCATCCAAGTGTGACTTCTGAATGAATGCTCCTGCAGCCATCGGATGCCCACCTGCCTCTGCAATCAGGGTTTCGTTCTTTTCATTAAGAATGTCTGCAACCTCTACGAAGACCTCTTTGAGGTTCACGCCTCTCTCTACAAGCCGCTTGTGAGCCCGACCTGATAACTTTGCTAACGGACTATCATCGGTCGTGTTTGTGCTAATCCCTATAACTGGTCTATCTGTGGGGATAATCATAGATCCTTGTGCCATCCCAATTACAATTCCGATTATGGTGTCCGGAGTCTGTGGGTCATTAACTACATACATTCCTTGCATCTCTGTATAACCTTCCTCCTCGAGACGACGGAGTGCACTTGCTAAGTTGGCTCTATGTTGCTGAAGAAGTGTCTTCCCCTCAGTAAATGCTTCAGGGTCTCCCATGCAAACGCGGACACCAACCTCAGGACGTCTATTCCTTCCGCATGCGTTCAGAAGTGTTGAGAATTCCTTTGCACTACGCATTTCCGTCTTTGGAGGCCTCTGTGAGAGGACTATGGTGTCGCCAATTATCCCCTGAGCAACTCTTGGGTCATTGTAATGCTCTAGAACAACCTGGATGATACCCTGAATGGCTCGTTGTTTTTCACTTGACTCAAGATCAACCCAAACCCTCCACTCATCACCTGACCTCATGTCAATATCGAGGTCCTGAAAGAACGCATAGCATGCATCCTCAGCTCCAGTCAATCCCGGGAGATACGGGTCTGTCGCGTACTGGAGGAGATATGGCAGGGGTCTAGTGTGGATACCAAAGAATGTGAGGTCTCTCATCACTTCAAGAAACCCCGACGACCCCCCTAACTCTACTATCTCCTTATTGAGACCCACAAAACCTCGTCCATAGTAATCTTGAAGGTCTCCGGTTGCTCCTACAATAGCTAGCTCAGATAGGTCGACATTGTTTAGTGAAACAAAGAGTGCAAGAAGAAATGCTGTTCCAGCTCCCGATAGATCGTAACTGCCACTCATTCCATGTTGATGAGGATTGACTTCTATCAATTTGGAAGGTGTATTATCTTGCGTTGGTTCTGCTATTCCATTAGTAGGAAGATGATGGTCTAGAACAATGACGGAATCCACGTCCTCAATGCTGAGGATATGCTTCTCTATCAATGACATCTGCCCAGTTCCAAAGTCACTGAAAATCACCAAGTTCGGTTTGTATTTGCGAACGTCTTCCTCTATCTGGACTATTGATTCAGAGTTGATCTGGTGAACATTCTTCCACTCGAACTCTTTCTCTTCTCTCTCCAGCATGAGAGAGATGATAGCTAGAGCTGAGATGCCATCTGCATCAATATGTGAGAATGCAAAAACTCTCTTTGCCCTCCTGACCTCTTTAGCTGCATCAAGAAGCAAGTTCCCCATGGACTCTGGTATAGACTCGTAAAAGCTCTCCATTTTACCCAATAGAGTGTCCACTAGTGCATAATATAAATTGGCCTCTCTCTGATGGCGAGTTAAATAAGACAAATGCTATTCTGTGACTCTCATCGCTCTAGATAATGCAAGAAATATTACCAAGAACACACTCGCAACCGCTGCAAGGACTTTTGCGACTCTCTGCCACCGTGTTAATGGAACCTCCATTTCTCTGAGCTCGTTTGTAACCTTCCTAAGGTATACTCTGCGTTCAGTGTATAGTGCTTCTTGGTCATCAATTACTGAAGAGTGATCCGCCCAACTCTGATATAGTGGAGTTTCAGGATTAGTCTTGAGCCACTTATACCATTGCTCTAGAATGTCTTTACGATGGGGCGAGGGGAACCCATTGATTGTTTCATGGACTCGACTCTCCCAGTCATCTGGTATTGTCATATTTTAGTGTGCACCTCAATTTTTCCCGGCAGAGGGACAATAATGGAGTCACTTTTCTAGTTTATTAAGTGTTGACTGTTCACGCGCGGATTGCGCATTTTGACTAAAATCAGCATACTTGCTCTTAAAATCAATCCAAACAATCAGCTATTGTTCTCCTAGTGGTACAAGTTGTCTATCTCATCTTTGAAAGTTCTTTACCCCACCCTTTGATATCAGTTCGGAGTTTTGCTAAGTCTGCCGGACTTATTGTGTCAACTCTTCCATAGGTTCGAAGAATTCTTGTCCACCGTTGCATCTTAACAACAAGGGACCCCGCAACTCCCTTTCCTTCGAGTATTCCTGCGGTTTCATTGATCCTTTGTGCTAAATCGCTGGCGATAACGCCTTCTCTTACCTGAGTTTCAAGTGTGTCCAGTACTGCTTGGAGATTAGACACTGCCCCTTTGTCAGCTACGCTTGGTCCTCCTGCTGCAGCAGCTGTTGGTACGGCTGATTCTAGCTCCTTGACCATGCGCATTATCTCATCAAGCCGTTCAGTGTTGGCATTCACTGCAAGAGTGAGCTCATTTGTGTTCTCTTGCACTTCTGTAATTGCTGATATGACCTCAATCATTCTGTTCAACATCTGAGTGAGTCTCTCGATGGCTCCATTGATCTCTGTGAGCTTTGCTCTAACATAGGTTTCTTCTTCGCTCATTGTTATCTCCTCGGATAAGAAGGCGCTTTACCTAGCATGTAATGTTGGTCATCTAAATGTTTGAAGATTAAGCTTTCTGTGCTGGTTCTAGGATTTCGGACAAGTCCATAACCTAATACTAATATCAGCTTTGGAGGAGGTCACATTCAACATGATGGCTCTCATGGGAGGTTCATAACACCGTGTATGTCGTAAATTTTAAGGAACGAGAAGAAACTCCTGTTGAATTTGCCAACAGCAAGAACGTCATGATGCGCTGGCTTATTGGCAGACGAACTGGGGCTAAGACCTATGCTATGCGCCACTTTGACATAAAACCTGGTGGAATAATACCTCTACACACACATTCTGAAGAACATGAGATCTTTGTACTTGAGGGAGAAGCAAAGGTTCTGAGTGATGTCGAAGGATTAGTAGCAAAGAAAGATGATGTTGTTTTTGTCCCCTCGGAAATGCCTCATGGGTATGACAACACAGAGGGAACCAAATCATTTCGCTTCATCTGTGTGATTCCACTTCTCGATCAAGAGTAGGTAGTTTTTTCTTGCTGGTCACACTTGCCAGTAGATGGAGCTAATAAAATGAATCTGCGCGACAAGAAGCTCTGGATCTTTGACGTCGATAATACGCTTATTCTAGATGTCGATCATCCAACTCCATTCGACGACGCAATGAAACTCTGGAATGCGTTGGAAGAAAAAGGATACGAGCTTGCCATTCTCACAAATGTAGGACGACTCTCATCAAGACAAGTGAATCTAGCCCTTTCAGAAGCTGGCTTCAAGATTCCAGTAGAACGCGTGTTCACAGCGGGAGCTGCAGCCGCTGCATACGTAAATAACAGGGCTCCAGGTGCACGATGTTTTGTGATTGGTGAAGGTGGAGCTCAAGAGGATTTTGTCGCAAGAGGATTGGATGTCACTAATAATCCACCAATCGATTTTGTTGCAATAGGTGCAGATCGAGGGATGTCTTTCGACGAGCTAAACTTTGCAACAAAAATGGTCAAGGAAGGCGCACCTCTAATCTGTATCAGTGGAAGTAGAGATTATCCTGGCATCTATCTAGGCGTTGAAGACACCTTCATCGGTGAGCGCTCAATCGTAGCCGCAATCGAGCATGCTACTGGAGCAGAAGCTGTTATTGTTGGAAAGCCACTGCCTGAAATCCTCGTTGAAACTGTCAAAGCTCTTGGTCGTGATGTATCTGATGCTGTGATGATCGGTGATAATCCAAAGTCAGACATTGCTGGAGGGAATGCCGCAGGAATAACTACTGTTTTGGTTCAGCGGGACCCTGACAACATCGTGGTTTTTGAGTCTGGAGACCTCGATACGACCCCTACGGTGACTGTTGAGGCTCTTGACGAGCTGATATCGAAGATTTAGACAACTCGCAATACTCAAAGGGATACTAGTAGATTTGTAATTCATGACTCCTGATAAAGGACCGTCAATCTATTTTGAGACAGAACGATCAGGTCTTAGTGTGGCAATGGTCATACTTGATGATTTGAAAGTTGGACAATCCACTCACTCCTTTGAGGAGTATGAGAAGGAAACTTTCAAGGAGATACGGTCTCAGCTCACCCTTGAGAAGGCAAAGGATGATCCAATCTTTCGATCATACCGAGACCTTTACTGGAGCTTTGGGATGGACCCGACAAAGCTTCGGGTGTCCAGTGAAGCGGTATTACGCAGGATCCTCAAGGGATTGAACCTATGGCGGATCTCAGATATTGTCGACATTATCAATCTCGCATCTGCTTACCACAAGGTTCCCATTGGTCTTGTTGATGCATCAAAGTTGAAGGGCGATTTGTATATTCGAACGGCGTTTAATGGGGAATTGTTTCAGAGGATTGGGGGTAAGACAATAATGTGTCGTGGACGGGAGATTGTTGTTGCAGATGATGAGAAGATTGTCTGCTTTGGGTATGCTACACACGACTCAGAACGTACAATGATCGACAAAGATAGCAGTAGAGTTCTTGTCCTCCTATATGGCACAGAGGTTGTCACAAGTACCGTGATGGATGATGCTCTAAAGGTCACCCTTGATATGATTGATCATTGGCTTGACTGTAGAGTGTCTGAGCCGATAATCTTCATGTCTTAGAACTCGAGGAAAGGTTGTCCGAGTACAATCCTCTCAATCAAACTGTTCTTACTAGCCTTGTTCACCATCTGCACGAATTGCTTCTTTAACCGTGCTTCATCAACGTAGTCTGGTTCCTTGATCCCCATACTTTCAATTACCATCTGAAGCATGTATTCAAACTCATACTGAAGATAGTCTTCCTTTCGAGTCTTACCTTTTCGGGTGACTTCCTTCTTGATCTTCTTGGCTAATCCCTGTTTGATAGCCTCTCTTGTTTCTGTCAAATAGAATGACATTGATTTTTCGTAATGAAGCTCTCCTCTTTTGACGAGCTCCTTCAGGAAAGGCAATCCGAATGTCCTTCTCGCAATTGCTTCAATTCTTGCGATAAATCCGTTGATGATGTCCTCATACGAGAGCATTCCCGCTTGACCACGTGTTTCGAAGACCTTGTCAGTAGGTTTTGCAGTCTTGAACTTCTGCTTCTTTGCTGCAAGATGTCGCGCTCTTTCCAACCTAGCCGCTTCATCAGCCGCCTTCTTCTCTGCCTCAAGTTGTTTCCTCTCGGCTTCTGTTTTTGCAGCTGCAATCTTCTTCTGTCTCTCTAGTTTTGCCTTTTCTCTTTCTGCTGCGTCACGTTTCTCTTGGGCAAGACGTTCCTCCTCAAGTTTTTTGAGGGTCTTCTCTTGTTCCGCCCTCAATTTTGACATGTGCATCTGAACATCTTTCTCTGTGAGTGTGATGTGTTTTGTCAGAAGCCAGCGGACACCTATGTGGTTGACCTTTGGTTTGAGGTCTGCAGAGGAGAATATGAAATTGGCAGTCTGTTGACCTGGTAGTTGAGTTATGATCTCTTCTGATTCTTTCTCTCCAGCAATCGGTTCTAGGATGCGTTCTAACACCTTGAGCGATTGTTCACTGCTTATACGACCAGAAGATATCGTGTTGAACTGCTCGAAGGCCTTGTAATCGATGTCTTTTGGACTCTGGGTAGCTATCAGACATTCTATCCCATACTTACGAGCTTGCCTGAAGAGTAGCAGATAGGTCTCCTTTGGACCTGGTGCCCTCATTCCTGCTGGGATGAATGGTGCTGCCTCATCTTGGAAAATCATCATACGTGGTTTCTCTGTGAACCCTTGTCTGAGCATCCATGAATAAAGTTGATTCAAGACAATCGCGATGAAGAAATGCTTCTCTTCTTCGCTCCGTAGTGTTTTGAGGAAAATGACATTAATTGGAGTCTTGCCATTCACTGGTTTTGTGAGGTCATCAAAATCTATGTTCCCCTCTTCCTTGAAGAGTAGTTGTGAGGAACCAACAGTCAAACTCCTGATTCGGGTAGCGAGTGTCTGTCTCTCCGAGAACTTCATAAAAGGCTCGAGATCCACTCCAATAGTTTCCTTATCTGCTACAAGCATATCCGCTAACTCGGATAGCTCATCGATCTCCGTCTTTTCGCCCTCCCAGATAGTTCTGAGAAGTTCATAGATTGCTGCAAATGCCTTCCCTTCCCAAGACCTTGACAGACCTGCAACTTTCATCAGTACTTTCACAAGCGTTCTTGCAGAGTTGTCGAGTAATCGAATGATGTCGTCTTGGTCCGCTTTTCTATCTGGAAGTTTTAATGGATTGATTGAGATGGCAAGACCCTTGCTACTTGCTGGTGTGTATACACGAACTAGGACCTTGTCCATGTATTCTTTGAGTCTTTCTGGTGGAACGCCCTTTGATTTGAGCTCTGCAGGATCTCCAGGTAACATCAAGGATGCAATGTCCCCTTGAGGGTCAAATGCAAGAACTGGAATTCCCTGCATTGCGGCCTCTTCCAAGACCGCCTTGGAAAGAACAGTCTTACCTGAACCTGTTGAACCGAACACTCCTCCATGTCGCCGAAGGAGATCTACACTTATTTCGAATCTCTCGTCAGTCCGCTTTCCTTCCTTGTCAAGTTTGAAACCTAGCCAGAGCTTGCCTGCCATGTCGAACACCAATCATCCTGCTATCCATCTTCTTGTTTTAAGAGCCTTTTCAGTATTGCTCAGAAGTGCAAAAAGAGAAAGAGTGGATGGAGAAATCTCCATCCATTATCACTGAAGCTACTCACCTACGGGTTCGTATCTTCTTCCCAAGAAGAACACGATGATGAAGACAAGTGCAATAGCAAACATGAACAAGGTTCCAGCAGCCCATGCGTAAGATGCTGTGAAGAGCCAGATCCAGTTCAAGGCGAAATTAACTCCCGCCATGATAGCACCAAGAATGAGTGATACCAACATGAATCTAGAAGTCATCTCCTTGATTTGTCCTGTTTCTGCACCTTCAGATATCCTTGAACCTCCAAAAACAAAAATGAATAGGAAGATGTACGCAATTACAATCATGGTGCCCATATTGAAGAGCGCACCCTGAATATCAGCAGTATCATAGCCTTCCAATAACCCGAAGGTCAAAATGGTACCAAGAGTCATAACAAAGACTAGCGTGTTGGCGTAGAGTTTGTCATCTGGGTGCACAAAGCCAGTCATCTCAGTGAACGTGTTGATGATACTGACAATTAGCACAATTCCAAGAACCAACAAGGATCCCATCCAGATATAGAATGGATACTGGAGTGGGTCTCCGGTTGTCCCGAGACTTTCAAGCAAGTACTTGACACCAATTGCTACTCCCAGCAGTGTAATTCCGATGCCCGAAAGGACATTTCCAATTGAAGTAAGTCGAACCAATAGTTTCCTCTCCGTCGTGGAGTACCTAAAGGCAATCTTGGTTCAGTTTCTTTTAACACTTTGCTGTTGCCCGTGTAATACTCAGTAGAGCTGCTTATTCTTCCTTTGTAATTACCATAGAAAAGTAAGGAACCCCGTGCTTACGCACAGGGCATTAAAAATGAATAATCGGATCTACAAACAGAGGTGTAAAAATGTATAAAAGAATGCTTGTTCCATTGGACGGTTCGGAGCTGGCCGAAGTAGTCTTTGTTTATGCAAAAGAGCTCGCTGGAAGACTAAATTTAGATTTGGTTTTACTCCATGTTTGTGCCCCAGAGCAATCCGAATCAGCTCCTATACATCGGGCATATATTGAACGAGCGGCTGAGATCGTGAGGCATCAGTCGCAAGAGGTTCAAAAAAAATCAGGAATTCACCCAGGGATCA
>MEHG01000081.1 GCA_001940705.1 Candidatus Thorarchaeota archaeon AB_25 | reverse complement strand
TTCATGAACTGGCTCATGCAGCACATGAAAGGGTGCTCTATGAGGATTTGCGGAAAGAGGTCAATGAGGATAGAGTTGCTATCCAAGAATTACTGCAACCATTCATTCTGAGTCTAAGCACAACAGACACAGAGCAAATTCTTGAGCTTGCGGATACATTGGGAGAACTTGGATTCTCAATTTCAAGTTTTGGTGGGAATGAGGTCTCTATTTCTGCAGTGCCAGAGATCTTTGGGAGAGTCACATCTGAAACTGAACTCATCTCACTTCTTGACAGGATGGTCACAATTGGTGTTTCAGAGGCTCGTGACTCATTCATGGACGAACTTGTGAAACTGACAGCCTGTCATTCGGCAATAAGAGCAGGACAGACATTGAATGTTGATGAGATTCGGAGTTTGATAGAGGATTTCTCTAGAACTCACGGGAAGTATACATGTTGCCATGGTCGGCCATCAATGATTAGAATAAGAAAAGACAATCTTGACAAAGCTGTTGGCCGATTAGGTCATGAAGCAATCCAACGTTTCAGGAAACGACATCAAATTGAATAAAAAAGGAAGTATGGGAAGTCCTATTATCGAGACCTCCCTTTACTGTTTATTTCTTCTTCTTTGTGGACTTCTTCTTGGGTTTGGATGAACTGCCTCCACCCCGAGTGCGATAGACCACAGCTCCAATCACGACGACAGCCAAAACACCTACACCGATGATCAGGAGTGTCATTGGATCAAGGTTGAATGGTAGACCTCCTGGAGGATTCAGCATGAATGCAATCTCGTTCTGCCATAATTCAACTGAATCACGGTAAGTAGAGTCGTCCTCATCACCTGTACATGCATCGATGAGGTAGCCATTGTATAGAGTTTGGTAGTCATTGCTCAAAACAATGTAGGCATTCCCTGCTTGTTCTGTAGCAGAACTTCCAGCCAAGGCAGTATACCCGCTCAAGACTGTAAGTGTGTCTCCACTATCCCCGAAGGCAATGTTTGAAGTGAGATTTGCTGCATCCAAGTTGTTTGGATCGGTGAAGATTCGATGAGATGAATCCCACATTAATAGATCTGGTGAACTAACGGCATCCGCCGAGTACTCCACCCCAATCTTAGACCAAACTGGATGAGTACTTGTATCATCCACATCAAAGTATGATAGAATCAGCTTTCCTCCAGCGTTGATGTATGCATAGATTGCATCAAGCTCTGTGTTTGAGAACCAAAAGTTAGACTGGTCCAATATCACAAGACCCCAATCCTTAGAATCGATGAAGTTGTCGATGTAATCATCTGTGTAGAGTGGCTGGTAAGAATGTCCGAGGTCTCTAAGTGCTGTAATTGCATCTGCGCGGTGGTAGCCGTATGAAGTAAACACGAGAATGTCTGCATCTGCAGCAGTCAACCAGTTCAAGACATTAATCGAATACTGGGCGTTGGATGTTAATGATAGTAGTGCTGTATCGAATACGTTCATCTCACCAGATAGAATTACTCTGCCACTTCCAAACTCTTGAGCAGCAATCACTACATTTCCAGCATCAGTCCAGATTGGCACAGCCGAACCTATAACGTTCACATAATTCCGATTTCCACAGGTTATCGAAGGACTATTTTCGAGAGTCACATGTGTTTCAGGATCCATAAGAGCGTTACCAAGAATATTCGATGTCCCTAGACTCATGTCAAAGTTTTGAAGCAGATTGTTAATAGTGATGTCACCTCGGTTAGGACCGATCATACCAGTTCTGTCACCTAAGACAAGAAGACTTCCTCCTCCACTTACCCAATTCTCAACAGCTGTCATTTCTGCTGATGTGTAATTGAGATCAGGATAAACCAGGATTAGGACATCATATGGAGCCAATCTATCTGCAGTCAAGTTACCTGAAGCTGAGGGATAGAGCTTATCAAATGTGAAAGTGTGATTCACAGCAAGTGTTCGGAACTGTTTGAAATTGTTTACCGAACTGACCACAGTAACGAATTCGTCATCCCATGGATCAACACCAATTCGGGGTTGATGAGCATAGTCGATAACAATGCGACCCTTTGGTTTAGGAACTAGCCATTCCACTGAATCGATGATTATACTTTGGAAATCTGCTGAAATTGAGGATCCATCACCTGGTAATTGAACAACGCGACCTCCTTTGTACCCACTGTCAATTGCAAAGGCAGACACATGATTGGGTGTTGAAGCATTATTGAGAAGTGTTGTGTAGTAGTATGCATTATCTGCACCGTCGATTGCTGTTTGAGCTATAACAGCCCAATTGTTAGCAGAGTGTGTCACAGTTTCATTGACGTGAAAGTCCTTCATTGTAGGATGTCGTGCTGTGACATTGAGTTCAACTGATGGAAGATAATTCCAAGATCCATAACGAGGGTCACCAGACCACCCAGGATATAGAATCTCTGCCAACCAAAGATAACTCATTGCGCCATTGAAAGATAGCAATGACCCACCACCCAACCAGAATTCTTTAACATGATTGAATATGCTAGGTCGAGGAATGTTATTCACTATGATAAAGACATCGTAATCAGCCGTTAACAGCTCATGATTCAGAATATCATCTGTCGTGAGAGCTTCGACTGAGTGACCTGCTCCCTCGAGTAAGGTCGTTATCTCAGCGATGTTGTTCGTTAGGTTTTCTGCTAATGACATTGCAGGAACTGTGAGATTGTCCTCGTCATATATAGCAACTCTAGCATTATATGGCATCTGCGATAGTAATGCTTGAGATTCGAATGGTCCATCGATGTTTGTTAGGGTATTGTTCCCTCCAAGGACAAACACGGATGGTACAATTAGTAAACTTGTTAGAAATATTGCAACGATAAGTATAGGCGTGACTTGTGTCAGGGTCTGCACCTCTCGAATTCGTGCTCAAGCTCGTTATATAAATAAACTAGATAAAAGGCTCCAAGTATTTCCTTGTGTAATTCGGAAGAAACAAGTACAGCTTATTCAGGGTCCTCTCAAACTGGGTGTTTAGGTAAATGACAATGGAACAACTGCTCTTCATCCTTGCAATTGAACTAGTTGTCATTGCTTTTGTAGTTTGGATCGCGTGGTCTGGTGTCGTCGGAGCGCCTTGGTTACCCACGCCAAAAAAGAGAGTAAGGTCAATGCTTGAGTTCGCAAAAGTAACTAGTGATGACATACTCTATGACCTCGGATCTGGTGATGGTCGAATCATAATCATGGCTGCTAAGGAATTTGGAGCCCAGTCAATTGGAATCGAAGTTGATCCACTTCGATTATGGTGGTCACGACGTTCCATTAGACGTCACAATCTGAGCCAGAAAGTCGAAGTAATCAGAGCCAACTTCTTCAAGGTGAGTGTTGAGGACGCCACTATCGTAACGTTGTATCAGGGATACAAGATTAACAAGAAAATCAGGGACAAACTCGCCAGTGAACTAAAACCAGGTGCGCGTGTTGTGTCATATCGTTTCATCCTAGAGGAATGGACACCGTCAGAGACGAATGAAGAAGAGTCAATTTACCTCTACATTGTGTAACGTTTTGCAGTAGTTCATGTCGTCTTTTTTTTATAGAGGGGAAGTAACCTTTCTTTAGCTTCACTAAGGTGATTCCAATGGCATTCTTACGCAGGTTGGATACAAAAAGACAATTCCTAACTCTCTGTCTCGTTTTGATTGGTTCTTCTGCACTCTTAGGTTATGTAGTACAAAATGACTTTGGCGCTATAGATATTGATTACATCAGAATTGTAGACGAGGAAGGAATGGCAGTAACTGGAAAACTTTACCATCCATTAACGGCAACTGAAGATAATCCAGCACCCGGGGTCTTGTTGCTACATGGAATGAACAACGACAAAGACACTGAAGGGCCTGCTGCACTAGAGCTTGCAAAACGGGGTATTGTTGCATTGGCTCTTGATCAGATCAGTCATGGAGACTCAGACCGCCTTGTTGATATCACGGATTATTTCAATCAATCTACAACCTCGACACTCGGCGGCAATGCATCATATCAATGGTTGAAATTACTTCCATATGTTGATGAAACACAGACAGGATTAGTGGGGCATAGCATGGGTGCAGGGACTGCCTCTGCAATTGCTGCTATGAACCCTGACCATCGAGCAGTTGTGATTCAAGCTGATGGGCCATACAATCTTACAGATTATAGCTACATGAACAACTATCTCGCGGTATGGTCCTTTTACGAAGAACTGTTCACAACTCAACCCAGAGCTTCATTTCTCCAAGAGAGCCTCGAGATGATTGCATACAATGAAAATCTCACTTCTGCAAATGAGGCTGAAGCAGACTTCACCTATGGTGATTTTTCAGATGGCTCAGCACGCAGGTACGCACAATGTCCATGCACCCATCCCGGAGCAACATGGAATTCCAAGGGTGTCAGTGAAACAACAGCATGGATGCTTCAAGCGCTTACTGGGATATCTGAAGCCGAAGCTGAAACTCTCTCTGCGTCACAGACGTACATGATCCGTGAAGGAGCTACCTTGTTTGCCTTGATTGTGTCTTTCATGTCACTGATACCGATGGCAAGTATACTTCTTGAGATACCTTACTTCAACAAGGTGTCTACACCGCTTCCACTGAAAACACCAACACAAGGCCGCAAATGGTGGTACTATGCCATCTTGAACTCAATTATTGGTGGTGTAACTTTTCTAATTCTGCCATTGCTAGGAATGCTTGGTGGAGCCGTGCTTGGTGCTTTTGTTCCAATTTTCCTCTTAGTGACGGGGAACGGTCTGCTACTCTGGTTTCTTGTCAATGCCTTAATAGCAGGGTTATTCTATAGGCGGTGGTTCAGAAAAGCCTCAGTTGGTGAAGAGGGAATCAATTATGCAGACTTGGGTCGTTTTGAAACCATAAGGGATCCTGAGAGCCGAGATGTTATCATACGAACGATTGTCCTCTCAGTCACTCTAATTGCCTACCTCTATGCCATTGTGTTTGCATCCCAGGTGTTCCTCGCAATCGAGTTTAGGTATATGTGGCCGGTCCTTAAGATACTCACCCCTGAGAAGTTTGGTCAGTTCATAGTCAACATTCTACCAGTGTTTCCATTCTTCTTGATCAATGGAGGAGTGTACACATTCGGCATGATGAGGCTTCCTGAATCAGATTCACCATTGAAGACGCAGATGATTTGGTGGATAAAGATAGTCTTCCTCATGGAATCCACACTACTCGTATTGATACTCGTCAACTATCTCCCGATGTTCCTATTGGGAACTGGACCATTGCTCTTGATGGGACTCTACGGAATTTTCCTCATGGCGTACATACCAATCTTTGCTGGTATTTTCTTCCTAATGACTGCGTTCTATATCAAGACTGGAAGAATATACTTGGGGTCAATAGTAGCGACTCTCCTAGTAGTATGGATAATGACAGCAGGGATGCTAATCTAGAAACCAATCGTGCTATAAATCGGGAAGGGAAAGAATCTCAGAATCCTTCCTTTCCTAGTGTTTCTTGCTCTCATACCAGAGAGATTCCATTGGACCTGTAAGAAAAGCGAAGACTTTTACTAGTAATTGTCCATAGGTCCTTAGGTTAATCTGCGGAAACATTTGGTGAAGCGAGGAGAGTCCTCAGGTAGGAACGAGTATAGATGAGCACGACATGGTTCATTGCGAAAGAGTATCTAAAACGACTGGAGATTAATTTTGAAGAGCATGGTAGAAAGACCTTCAGTCTGTATCCATATGGGCCAATTGAGGCTAAGGTGATTGAGGTCTTTCCAGGAACGAACTGGATAACCCTCACCACTAGACTCATGGACCTGTCAGATGTTCCTATAAAGAGTAGGAGAGGCCTATACGAGAAGCTGTTGAAATCAAACGCCTCCCTTGTGGAAGTGAACTTTGGGATTGACAAGAAGAACTGCTTGATGATTCGAAATGCAATCCCTGTTACAGGCATCTCATATGACCTGTTCAACTGTACCTATGAGGCTCATTTAGCGGGTGTCAAGTTCTTCCATGAGAAACTGAAACCTCAATTAGAGTAAATTGAAATTTAGAAGAAAAAGAGAGTAGTGGGAGCGAACAGAAATCGCTCCCAATTTGTACTATAATCCCAGTGCCATCCAAAAGACAATTGGAGTCACAAAGGCTTCAATCAGAGCGGCTATCACCAAGAAGAACACAATCAGGACATATGTCCTCCATGTTCGTTCATCGCCTAGTAAAGCTCGAGTCTTAGAGGGTACCGACTCCCAATCTTCAGCCTCAATAGTTGGCCACAAATCTTTAGCAATTCTGATAGCAGCCCCCGCAGCAACTAAGAATGTCGGGATTTCTATGATGGCATGTGGAAGAATCCTTGCCAAGAACTCCAGTGGACTTATTCCAAAGAATTGGATCTCAATGACCGCAATGCCTCCAAGGGTCAATGCAGTTGAGAGAACTTCAGAAATAGCCAGAGACATCAGGCTGAACTTGATATAGGTGATGATGAAATCTTCACCTTTGCCTTTTCCAACCATCTTGTATCCTGCAACAAGGAGAATTGGAAGCACAATCAATGCAATAAGAGTGAACTGATCATCGTAGACAAAGTACTCAGCTGCAAAGATTGTTATGAATAGTGGAAACCACCAAGCACCAGAACCCTTTCCTCCTCGACTTCGTACTATTGCGACTAGACCAAAGAGGAGGAACATTACTCCAAAGACGACAAGTGCTCTGAGTCCCAGTTGTGCGGCAAAGCCCCATCGTGGATCCATGGGATTGAAGAGACCAAGTCGTGCATCATATGCAGTCCAGAAATATGTGAATGCACCACCAACAAACAGTGCAGCAATACTCCATACTCCAATCCGCTGCTCAGACTCTGTCTTCTTCACTCCTGTGAACCAGAGTACTGCTGACCAGAAGATGGGTCCAATGACTAACATCAGCAGGGTCCGAATCATATTGTGTTCTATGAAGATGACAAACCATCCCAGGGGCTCCATTCTATCTAAGAAATTTCCTGGAGGTAGTAACACGCCTTCAAGACCATCGGGCGAGCCAATCTGTGCAAGTAGACCTTGGAGTAGATCATTCACAAGCCAAGGATTAGCAAGCACTACTGAAAGTACCCACACTCCTAAAACTGCTATCACTAGTCCTCCAAAGAACATCACTGCTATTTGAACAAGGTCTCTTCTATCAACATTCAAGAGTGGGCTTGCAGTTTCACCTATGGTTTCTCGCCAGCTCTCTCTATATTTGAAGAAGTAAAGAATGAAGAGTGCGCTAAACACAAAGATTGGCAGGTTCACAATGAACTGAGATGCGAGACGCGCTAATTGTTGTTCGGCACTTGGGAGGGCAAGAAACGGTCGGAGCCGGTTGTAGACTTGTCCAGCATAAGCTGCAGGAGTGATCACAGAGCCCACAAAGTAATCCAAATCTGGCAGTATATAATAGCTCACTACAGAAAGGGTTACACCAGAGAAGAGTGCAAATGATTCAACTCCGCCCTTGGAACGTTGACGCACATAGTGACCCAGAATTCCGAGAACTATCATCATAGCAAAAGGTATGGCCAAAACAAGCAACAACCAGATTGTTTCGCCAATCATCTGGAAATTGTTGATAGGATCATATAATACTCCTTCAATGAACTCGTTATCGACATCACCAGGGAAGAAGAGGATTAGACCATGTTCAATGGCGTAGTTCAAGGTCGTAGCAAAGACTGCTGCAACAAAAGCCCCTGTTACAACAAGTCCGGTGCTAACACTAGCACCTAGATTCCTGAGGGCACCACCCAAGCTCATCCCTGAAATTCTAGATTTAGCATGAGTTATGGAATCAAAGGTTTTCTTGTATAAGATAACAGCGAAAGCTTCAACCAGAGGAAGTATCAAGATAGCAAAGATGATTGGAGGAACTGCAAGAATTAAGCCCAATGTATAGTAGCTAATGAGGACATTAATGATATTAGCAACACCCGATGTGACTGCTTGATAAGCTTGCATTACAATGAGTCCTATACTAAGCAATATATTGAGTCTGAAGAACCAGCCAAGGACACCTCGCATCATCTCTGCACCAATGTCGCGGTTGCCAAGCCGAACTCCTGCACCTTTAGCTATTCGGTTTGATGCAGGATATCCGAACCTGTAAATCCAAGTTAGAAAAATGAGAATATTGACAAGATAGATATCTCGCGACTGATTTGCAATGAAAGCCGGTAGACTACCAATATAGATAGAGATTGAGGGTACTACAGTTGCCAGACCAATTACAAGATAGTCCTTCCATGCATTTCTCCATGCACGAGCCTGAACTTCGGGATTTAGTGGTTGTGGTTCAACACCCTCGAAAGTGATATTGGCAACACGATCTTCCAGACTTGTATATCCATCACTCTCAGGTTCACGCCGAGTAATACTTCTGATGAGATTCTTGAACCTCATTTTCAATGGGTCCTGCAGGGCAAGCTTTGCTGCAAGAACAACCATTCCAAAGAGAACAGCAAAGAACGACACCATCACCCAAATCATGTACTCTTGAAGTGAGGTTACGAACTGGAACAACATGTCTGTTAGAAGAAGCCATGAAAGGATGTATGTGCTCACATTAGCATCAAAGCCCGGTTGAACACCTGGTCCTGATAATGCAATGTTCAAGATGAAGAATGTCACCGTCTTTAGATACATCAAGATGATGAATGCCTCGATGAACTTACTCTTCCTCTTTCCAAAGAAGACAAAATACACGAGGGTGACAACAAGAGGTGGAACAAACTCAAAAATAATTGTAAGAAGCGTGAGGTCTTGTAGCGCCATTTTCAGTAGTCACTCCGGGCGTTATACAGAGCTCACACTTCAATTCCCCAAAGAAAAAGGTTCGTTGGACAGACTTACTAGTTAAGATTTCTCATAGTCCTACCGAAAGTTTAAAGACAATGAATTAGCTATCGTGAAGTGAAATCAACTGAGAGTTGAGAGAAATCAACATGAAAGTTGAGGTGCATAATTATGGAGATTAGTCAAGAGTTAGTAGACGCAATAAACGACCAGATTAATTTTGAGTTATACAGCGCATTCATCTACCTTTCAATGGGAACATGGTTTGAAGAACATAATTTGATAGGCATGGCTCATTGGATGGAAGTACAATATCAAGAAGAGTTTGCACATGCAATGAGATTCTACAGGCATCTTACTGAGCGTGGTGCAAGAGTCTTGATGAAACAAATCGAGGCTCCAAAAACAGAGTGGAAATCAGCCCACGAGATTTTCGCAGATGCTTATCATCACGAGACTCTTGTCACAGAAAGGATTTACAAGATTGGTGACATAGCTGATAAATTAGGAGATAGATCAACTCAGTCCATGCTATCATGGTTCTACAATGAGCAAACTGAGGAAGAAGCTAATACTATGGGAATCCGTGACAAACTCAAGCTAATTGGAGACTCTATTCCTGCTCTTCTACAGCTTGATTCTGAACTAAGTGCTCGACCACCAGCTGGTCCTATTCCAGCAGATTCAACAGCCCCCTAAAACTGTCTAAAATACACGCTTCCAGAACGCGGCCGGAGGTAGAAACCTAACCTCCGGCGACTGTATTTTTCATATATCAACAGTTTTAGCACGAGTCGCAGACTACTTATGTGAGAATACCACCCGATTTTTCCACTGTGAGAGGATACTATGCTACCAGATGACATCGTCAAAGCTGTAACAAACAGCATTTCTGGAATTCGAGCCAAGGATTATGCTTCTGCAATCTCGAACTTCCATAGAATTCAAGCGAGTCCCGGATTTTCCAAGTCCATTGACAATCTTAAGACTGCAATCGCGTCCGTTTCGGATGCAAAAGTTAAGGTGTTCGAATACCCGGCAGACGGAAAAATAACAATCGGAACTTGGCAAAATCCATTCGGTTGGGAAGGAAAGTACGGAAAGCTTGAGTTGCTTGAACCTGAAGAAAGGACCCTTGCCGACTTCAGTGCTGAACCCATCTCTTTGGTCGCACATTCAACTCCAGCAGAGATTGAAACTGAGGTCGTCTATGTTGGTAAAGGTATCAAGCCATCAGACTATGAAGAAAAAGACGTGAAAGGAAAACTGGTTCTCACCGAGAGCTTGGCTCGGTATGCACACAAGGTTGCCTGCATCGACAATGATGCAGCAGGTGTACTTACCTTCGTACCTCCATCTGGTATCGATGAGCTTGCAGAGCTGAGACGATACGACGCCATCTGGCCCAGTGCCGAGGACAAAGACAAGACAAAGTTTGGGTTTGCTTTGAAACAGGGCGATGGCGTAAAGATGAAGCAATGGCTTCAAGATGGAAAGACTGTCCGTGTGAAGGCCAAGGTTGATGCAGACCTCAGTGTAGGCAAACTACAGGTCCTCTCTGCACTTATTCCAGGAGAAGACAAGAATAAGGAAATCTGGTTAGCAGCCCATGTTTGCCACCCCCATCCTGGAGCAAATGACAATGCATCAGGGAGCGGAGCACTCATGGAAATTCTCAGGTCATTGTCACAACTCATCAAAGAGGAGAAGATTCCAAAGCCAACGTTCTCAATCAGGTTCCTATGGGTTCCTGAGTGGTCTGGCACTATCTACTTCATCCACAATGAACAAGACATTCTCAAGCGTTGCAAAGGAATGATAAATCTGGATATGGTGGGCGCGGATCCTACAAAGGCAGGTTCAGTTCTTCATCTGTTTAGAACACCATTTTCATTGCCAAGCACATTGAACAATGTCGTGCGTTTTTGGCAGGAGACTGAGGCCAAAAGAAAAGATGAGAGACGTGAGGGGGGCATGGTTGCTCCATTGCCATATCAGTACAACCGATACTCAGCAGGTAGTGACCACTTCATGTTTACGGACAGCACTGTAGGGATTCCAGCAGTGATGCTCAATCAGGAACCAGACAGGTTCTATCACACATCAACAGACACAGTTGACAAATTGGACACACGACAGATGGGCTATGCCTCTCGCATAGGAGCCCTTTCAGCTCTATCACTGGTTCTTCCAAAACATGTCTATGAAGAAACTATACTTACTGTATGCAGAAACGAGTTTGTGGAACTGATGCAGGAAGTGAGTCTTCGTGGTGTGACTGAACTATCACGCTGTCTTGGAGACCCCGAGAAGCTCTATCCACGAGTTCTTCGCTGGTTAGGTCTCGCTCATGATCTCGGTCAAGAGACCCTTGATAGAGCCGCCGAGGAATGGTCACTCATTTCAGAGCAGGAATCTCTTCG
>MEHG01000080.1 GCA_001940705.1 Candidatus Thorarchaeota archaeon AB_25 | reverse complement strand
AATGGAACTGTGGTAGTTAGTGGAGCATGGGGTGGTGAACCCATAACAATCAATGTTGATTTACTTCCTGCAGGTACTTATATTTATAATTGTACTGTTAGTGATGTTTACGGATATACAACTAATGATACGGTTACCACTACTGTTACTTCAGGTCCTCTAGACACTATTAATCCAACCATCGATCATCCTGATGACATTAGCTATGAGGAGGGCACTATTGGATGCAATATCACTTGGAATCCTTATGATGATAATCCAGCGTTCTGTACAGTCATGAGGGATGATATTGTCATATTCAATTGCTCTTGGAATGGGAATGCTATAATCATCAATGTAGATCTACTTCCTGTTGGCACGCATACTTATAATTGTACTGTTTATGATTCTCTTATCGATATCATCCAAAGATATCACTTCATCCGAAGATATCTGACCTGTTCAAATCCCGTCCATTTATGTTTCGGTTAAGAAGAGTACTTAGAATAGCTGGTTTCCGAACCTGCAGGTGTAGGCCATTTCTTATTTAATTCAAGTGCTATTAATCTCGTGAGATATATGACAACACCCAGCCTCAAAGAGAAATACAACAAAGCCGCGTCTTTTCTCAAAGACAAGAAGAGTTCTGATGAAGTGACAACTTTGATCCATCGAACACCGTGGGTTCGAATCCTACTCGAACACGACCAACAAGAAGGTGATTCTCTCTTTATTGAGGTCGAGATGTCTCTTCCCGAATCTGCTGGAATGAAAGAATCGGACTCCTCAGAAGTTATCGATAGACTCACCGAGCATTTGCAATATCTTCAGACGCTCAGGGAGGTTGGTTTTGAGTTGTCAGTGATAGGTACTGGATGTATCTACTGTGCATCGAAAGAACTTCATGATACTCCTGAAGACAATTTATTTAGAGCACTAATCCCACCATAGAATGACTGAACTCATTCAAGGTGGAAGTTTTGGACTCTATAGACAAGCGCATCCTGCTTGCACTTGACGAGAATTGCAGACTGTCGTACCAAGCTCTGGCCGAAAAGCTTGGGTTAACTGCCACTGCGATCAAGAAGCGAATGGACCGTCTGATTGAGACTGGAGTCATTGAAGAATTCTCTATTATTTTGAAACCAGCCATGATGGAATCCGACTATCTGATAGCGCTGGTCTTCACAGATGGTTCTGAGGATGAGGAGGAATTCATAGAACACATAGGCTCTCATCTGATGGTTGTTCAAGTGGGCCAGCTTGCAACCGGGGTTGGTAGATTATACTTCATTCATTGCGAGTATGTGGGTGCTGAGGGACTTCAGAATCTTGGAACGTTTCTTCGGACATTGGATTCAGTGAGTTCGATTGAACTTCACACCACAATGACGCAGCGTGGTGAGAAGTTTGACATCAAGAAGATGCATCTCCGAGTTCTGAAGCAGCTTCTTGAGGACGCCCGAATGCAGGTCAGCGAGATCTCAGAACGCTCTGGTTTGACATCTAGACGTGTAAGCAGAGCTATTCAGGAGATGAGTGATAGTAATGCATTTTGGTTTGCTACGAGATGGAATTTGAGCCTTGGAAAGAACACAGAGTTCTATCTCAAGATCCAGTATGATGAGCAGGCTTCTAGGATGGATGAGATTGATGAGTGGTTGCGGGACAGATTTCCCAGTGAGTATTGGTTTTCATTCTACTCTGCCATGGAGCCCGTCATGTTTGCTAAATTTGTTACTGAGCACTTTCGAGATGCTGAGCAAATCTCAAGGATCATCAAGAATGCTGTATTCTCGAAGACCATTGATGTTCTCCTATCATATCCGGTGACAAAGTTTCCAAGGCTTGGAAGAATAAGAATTGAAGAGATGATTCGAGATGCCAAGCTCTGAGTAGCCCATTGTCGAACTAGTTTCATCGTTTCAGGATCGATTGGATGACTTGACTCAATACTCATGCCTTGCTGGCTCATACTTCTTTTTCCTGTTGGTCTAGGTTTTATATAGAAGCACATCCACATCTATTGTCACAATTGTTTGAGCTGGTATAGAAAGATGGGAAGAGTCTGCAAACGACGACTTTTTGGTATTACTTTGGTAATGGTGTTTGTATTCATGGTTATATCTCCAGCACTCGCTATGGAACCTCCCGATATACAGAATGACCTCAATGTTGGTCCATATGTGGACAGGGTTAGATACAAAATCAATGAAGATTATAACGCAAGAATTCTTAATCTCCTAGTTGGTGAAACTGAAATTTTAAGCAGTTACATCCGTCCAGATGACCTCCCATTATTTGAGGCGGATGCGGATATTTCCTTGTCCAATACTGTTAGGAATGGGTATGGTCACATCACAATCAACTGTAACAAATATCCGTTTAACATCAGTGCCTTTCGGAGAGCTTTCGCGTATGCTTTTGACAAGACACGAGTCACATCAGAACTCCTACCTTTTGAAATACTATCCCAAGAACATGACTCAGTTGTGCCTTATTCAAACAGTTGGTGTATCGAAGATGATCTACCATACCATTACTACACAGCCCAAGTTGCTACTGGAGCTGCAATTCTAGATGCTGCTGGTTTCACTATTGACCCTCATTCAGGTTATAGGCTTGCTCCTGATGGGTCGCCATTCGATGTTATCATACAATTGTCAAATATAACGTCAATAGCCACAGTTGTTGGAATTAGCGTATCTCTCGCTGCTGTCGATGCTTTAACAGCTCTGGACATTGATGCTTCTTTCCAAGTAGTTGGAATGAGATTTGATAATTTCATGAAAAGCATAGACAACAATGAAGACTTTGACATGGCTTTCTATGCTTACAACTTTCCGGATAATGATGTCGACTGGCTCGGTTATCACTTCTGGGGTGAACTAGCTGATATTCCATTCGAAAATCCATGTAACTTCAGAAATGCGACTTATGATTCTTGGCGAAACCAGCTACTCCATAGTACTGAATATGAAGAGGTCTATGAGGCAGCTGCAGCTATGCAAATGATTCTACATGAGAATGTCCCATTGGTTGTTGTATATGAAAACATCTCCACACAAGCCTTTAGAAATGATATGTTTACAGGTCATATTGTAGACCCACTTCTTGGAATAGGAAGTCCATGGACTTTGAGAAAAGTACAGAGGGCCGATGGGTCTTCAGGTGGTACAGTACAAATCACCATAAGCGGCAGTCCCAATACTTTCAACATCTATCTGGCTGCCAATGACATAGCATCACGAATTATGGCTGAACTTTGGCCCAGCCTCTACCAAAAGGGACCCGACCTTAGTCCTATTCCCTATCTCGCCAAAGATATGAAAATAGAAACTCACACTGACAACTCATCTGTCCAGCGTGATCATACAAGATTCACTATCGACATTGTCCAGAATGCCATTTGGACTGATGGTACACCTCTAACAGCAGAGGATGTAGTCTATTCACTCAAATATGCCTTTGAGAGTGGAGTCTATGGCAATCCTGCGGGAGAGAGTTTGACAAAGCTTGTAACAGCATATGCCCCTACGACCTACAGAGCTGTGATTGAGTTTGAATCAGAATCATACTGGCATTTCTCCAACTTTGCATACGATTACATAATTCCAAAGCACATCTACAAGAACATAGGCTACAGAGGATGGAACTCATGGGACCCAGTGTTCTGGAATACTTCAGTACCTTACGTTACAGCTGGCCCGTTCAAGTTAATAGAATATGTGGCTGACGAATTCGTGGAACTATCAGCAAATCCTGATTTCTGGTACTATCCTGAGGAGCGTGTGACTGCCCTAAGTCATTTGTTGTTTTCTAATCCTGTCATCCAATTTAGTGAGGTTGGTGTTATCACGGTCTTTATTGTTGGAGGTACTGTTCTGAACAGAAGTAAATCAAGCTGATTTGGTTCACATCCACGTCATCTTGAACAAGGTTTTTCTGTATCCATTGCATATGATTATCGATACTTAATGGCATGGACTGAGGGAGCAAAACGATGGATCCAATTGGTACAATAACGACGTACTTCCAATTCATCGATGAAGAAACCAAGAATGTATTAGAGAGCATAATGATTGAGGCATCAGACTACTACGACTTTGTTAACAGATTAGGTGAACTGGTTCTCAACACTGATAGTCCTGTAATGGTTGTCTATTTTGCTATTCATCATGCCATCCTTGCATACGAATACAAACTCATTGACCAAATCAGAGAGAAATATGGGGAACATCAGATACTCGGACCAAACCTATTCTATGCTTCTGTATATCAGGGTACATATGAGGATGTAAAGAAAGTTCATGAATTGGCTGATGCTATTCTTGCAACAAAACCAGAAGATTGGATTGCGCTCGAAATGAATTTCATGAAGTTTGAGGTTGATATGAGTAACTATCCTACAACTATGTATCAGACTTCAACGATGGATAAGATACGAGAACTCATTGATAGTGATCCCAGATTTGATTTCTATGAGACGACATTGAATGATTATTTATCAATTCGGGCACATTCAGATGGTGATGCTGAAGGACGGATTCGTTGCATAAATAAAGGACTGCGGATTGCAGAGAAGTTTGACGATAGGGTTCGAGTGGCGCACTTTCTAATAAGAAAAGCAAATGTCGTTATGAACCACGATAGAGCGGAATGTCGAGAATTACTGGAGCATGCCTATAGAATTGTTGAAACAGATCTGGGAATTCCCACTAACTATGCAGAAATCCTAGATAAGCTGGGCATTTTGGATGCAATACGAGGTAAGTTTGATAGTGCTATCAAACGTCTTCTAGAGGTTGTTTCCATTCGAGAAAGAGGAGGAACGGATACTGCAAATGCCTCCTTTTTCCTTTCAACCTTATACAATGTAATAGGTGATCCCGAAACTGGTCTTGAGTGGGGTCTCATGACTGAGGATCAATTACAGAGTAGACCAAAGCTGATTAACCGCGCTAAACTCAATCAAATATGGTCGCTTATTCTCCTCAAAAGACTCACTGAGGCTCAGGTCCTCTTAGATTCATATCGAGAACCGGTCTTGAAATCTGGAGATGAAAGTCAACTTGCTTGGCTTCATTTTGTGACTGGGGTCTTGGAAATGAAACAAGGTGACTTCTCATTAGCTGCTACCAGTGTTGAACAGGGACTTAGAATCTATGAGCGGCTAGGGTGGGCATTTATTATGGAACTCTTCTTCTTGCATCAACTAGCGAAAATCGAAATCTATTCCTCTGACTCAGAAGAGATAATTTCTCCATCATTGGCAATTTTGGAGGATAAAGCATTGTCTGAGGATCTCCCTGGGTTCCTAGGACAAGTATTACTGCTCAAAGCTGAAATTGCAATAATGCAGCATGACGAAGCAGTTCTAAGAGAAATCATCTCTCAATTACAATCACTCTCCGAGAGAGAGAATCTGCAGTTCTTGGAACCTCACTTTGATAGCTTGCTAAGAAAGTTATAGATCAAAATCTCTAAATCAAACTATCAAACAGTCCCATTGTTTGTATCTGTGAATGTTCAAAATCAGGATGTCTATGTAAAACTTTCAGGGGGAAAAGCGGGTATTAGATCAGAAATTCCGAACCATTCTAGTATAAGGAAAAGAATCACAATAACGACAACTATGATGATAGCGTAGAGGGTTCTACGTTCCATTTACACATTCCTCCTAATGACGCGAGCAATCTAAAGTTCTATGTGAGGTTCCTTAAAAAACCAGCTATCGAATTGACGAATGTAGGTTCAGCATCTGTAATTTCGTGGTTTGACCCAGAATCCAAGGAACAGAGATGAGCCAAAACCTCTATGTTATTCTCTTCTTTTGTACCAGACAATCAATGCTGTTGCTATAATCACGAATAATATAATCAATAGCCATGGCAAAAGGCAGTCGTGTTTGCATTCTGCATCAAATACCATTCCACCCACCAATTCACCATTGACAAAGATTTCAGCTGTGAAAAGACGGCCCTCCTCAGGTCCAATGTCTTTACTAGGATCAATCAGAATTGAAACTGTTTCACTATTGCCTGTGGTCATTGCTTGGGAGGAATAGTCTTGTATCGTGACATTCCATACATCATCGTGGTTACCCCTTTGTTTCACATTGATGAAGACATAGTCGGTGTTTTCTGTCGGATTCCCTACCTGAAAGTTCCTTGTTCCTGGTGAGCACAAAGGAACAATAGAGAAACTCTCCGAACCTACATTATTGATGTTGTCTTTTGGATTCTCATCTCTATTCCAAAGGGTTACATTCAGACTTGCAGTATTCGGAAATTGCGGTTTCCAGCTAAAGGTTGCCTCAGCTGTTCCCTTTTGATTAATAGTAATATCTTCATACCCGACTGTTGTCCAAGATACGCCACCACCAAACTGTGCATACCAAAGAGTGACACGAGTATTAACAGCATCTGCATATCCTCTATTATGCACTATCACTTTGACGTTGTAGTTTCTGTTTTGTTTCACTCTGGTTACTGGTCTCGCTCCATCATATATCGTAATACATGGGTTGTCCCAGACCAGTTCATCACCTGCTAGATACCACGTGCTAGGATCGTTCTGAGAATAGATGAAAGGGTCTGGATTAAGGTTTGTTGATAATCGGTAAAAGCGGGTAACTGCAATGTTATTTCCTCGAACTGCCATGACATTTACATAACCAGTTGGTCCTTCTGGAACACGCCCCTGAGCATTATTTGAACCTATAAGAACGGTCGCAACTCTGAAGTCGTCATCATCTAAAACTTCGAAGAACACTCCTACTACATTCATCTCATTGAATCCGGATATTGTGATACTGATAACATCCTCAGCTATTCCTGTATCGGGTGAGATAGTTATTTCAGGAGTTCCTTCAATGCTACTGTCGAAGTTTGGTTCTCTAACGTAAATCCTACCAATATAGGGTCTGTGATTGTGTTTTGTTACAGTGACGTTGAGATGCGATGATGTGTCTAATGGGTCGACATCAAAAATAATCTGACCATTAGGGTCTGTGTACCCAACTTGATAGATGTATGGATCTTGCTGAATACACACCTTGGCATAATCTACTCGTTCACCTGTATCATCATCTCTGACAGTCACTACGAATTCCTGTGGGTTCGATACTCCTATTGATTCTGGATGATTAACCCTGAAATTTGAGGGAGCATCCGTCCAAAGTTGGGTTTCCGGATCACCAAAGAGATGGAATGTCTCAAATGTTGTTCTGGTTTTTTCCTCGTGGTCAAATCCGCCCATCCATTTCTCTGCTGTTTGCAGTTTACCGAATAGAAGAGCTGCCCCCATTTCATATATGGGCTGACTTTCAGATTCAAGAAATCCAGGCCAGAAGGCTTGGATAATTCCATTTAGCAGGTCTCCACTGATAGTTGTATAGCCAGGACGTGAAGGTGCAATCACTGCAATAGCACCTCCCCTTTCCATCCTTGTTATGTTCTCAGCAAAGCACTCAGTATCATAATCAAGAAATGGATTTGGATCCATTTCAGATATTTTCATGTAATGTTGGTCAGTTTCACCGTCAAACCATCCAGTGCTACAGGCTATACTCACGATCAAAGGTGTTTTGTCTTCCTTAGGGAGTTCTGAAAAATAAGATGTATTGAAGTATGGCGTAACCCAACCCTCCACATAGTCTCTATCATTACTATCATCACCATCAGAATCAAAGTTATAGACCATATTCTTTGAGCCGCCATGACCATAGTATAAGACAAAGAACCTTCCTTGAGCAAAATTCCATGTTATATTGTCTTTTACAGAATCAGTAAGAGGTGGATAAATTTCAGCTTCCATCCAAGGGTAATCGGAAAGCGAATAATCCACCGACTGTGAATTATGGTCCGATGGATCTAAGAGAGTATGGAAGGACTCAGGATCCCTGTGTTCTGTACACGTATAGGTAACGTTTACATTGTAGTCATATTCGGTTTCCAAGTGACTTCTAATTCGCTCCAGATAATAGATGAAAGGATACGCTGCATCCTCTGTTCCATCTCTAGGACTTCTATCTTCGAAGTATCCAGCGGACAGTATGCTGTTATAGAATGATACACCAGCTGGTGGGGATTGCTCATATTGAAGAGTTTTATTGACAATTACCTCGGCTTGCTCTACTGTGTCCACTGATATTCGACTATAGATCATATCTGGGAAATAGCTATGTCCCTCAATGTTGAAATAACCCAGGTCTGATGCAATATTGCCATATCCATCTTCACCAACTTGAAAGAGTTTAGGTGGAATGATACCAGGCCCCCACCTTGCTCGATGTTGCATATCATAATTGGTCGGAATGACTTCAACATCACCGAAAAGTAGGACATATGTCGGTGACGGATACCAGTTGTTGTAGACAAACTCAATGACTTCTCTCACTTCTATTGTTGAGGGAGTTCCCGAAAAAGAATAAACTGCTGAGGGAATGCCCTTCTGCTCCTTCCAAGCTGCTAACCGCTGAGCTTGAGGCCTGAGAGTTTCAGTTGTTATGATTAGATACTCAGCACCCTGTACATCTTCCAATATTGATTGTGACTGCTGGAATATGGGTATGGTGTAGTTTGGGAAAGATGGTGGTGGTGATGGTGTTCGTGAGTACCATGTAGGAAGTCCGGGCTGTGGAAAGTATTTGATATGGATTGGGTCATAATATAATAGAGAGTTCATAAGAATCCGCTCAAATACCTCTGAGCGCAACGAATCTCGAACTGGTTGAATCTGAGCTGGGCGGCTATATTTTAACTTGATCACTAATTGGGAGAACATGATTGTCCGATTTGTTTCAGGATTGAACTGGACTGGATAGAAATTCAGTTCCAACAATCTATGACCTCTTAATATCAATGATGATGCGCTTGTTTCTCCCCTGATACTGGTAGTTTCTCCTGGAAAGAAGGTGTTATTCGAATACACAGAACTGAAAAATGTTGGGGCTGTGAAAAATGGTGTTGAATTAGCAGAATCCGGTATACCTAATCCGACGGGAACATTGGGCAGAGGGGCTGGTCTGACGTGGTATCCCGTGTCGGTGCCATTTGATGAAGCAATGACTTCAATCGAAACATCGACACCGTATGGTATCTCCACAAGTTCGGACAGGCGTGGTAGCATCGGTTTCCCTGGTTCTTGCATGGAATCAGCTCCCGGCATCTCGAGGTTATCATAGAGATTTCCGTCTACTGGGAAACTGCTATTCCTCCAGAATCCGTGAAAATCAGCTACAATCGTGATTCCCGATGTATCTGAAATTGTAGCCTGGGCTTTAGCTGGAGTTCCGGGTGACGTTGAGTCAAAAGAAATCCAGGTTCCCCTTTGGGTCAGAACCAAATTGATTTCACAAGGTCGAAGTTGATATGACTGATAAGTAAGAACTGAATCTGATTGGTTTTCAGGACTTGCTTTGATCATTACTTGAATCATTGCTGAAGATGATATGACAATCATGACTGCAACGGTAACCGCTGTGAATTTTAGGATTAATCTCCTTCGATTCAGACCGACCTTATTCAATCTCAGCTCCTCCACGCAAGTAACAAAACGGGCATAGAGTGTCTTGGATTATTAAAATACGTGATTCTGAGCATAATCTAGAAAATAAGATTCACTGGAATTCTGCATTGATTTGGTCAACAATGTTACTACTTTCTGATGAATCGATAACGAATTCAACCTCATCAAATGAAGAAACCCCTATTCCCAAATCCACCGCACGCGCAATCTGCTCCTGCTCAAAGATTGGACCCTCAGAGACCTCGGGAGTAGTTCCAAGTATCCGTAACAAGGCAACTCCGACAGCATCGATTGCAATCTTGTCAGTCCCAGCAACAAACACATTGGCTTCTTGTCTTGTCCCCTCCATAGGTCCACCATCAACAAACGCGAGCACTCCATCCATGATGACAATGTCCCATTTGTAGACCGCGTTGATCTCTGCGATCATCTTCCTCTGATGTGGAGAGCTATGTAACTCATTCATGTACTTGTAACCCTCTCGAGGAACCAATCCAGTAGCGTTCTTCATGGAGAGAGTGAAGTGCCCCCCATACATATGGGTCTTCAAACAGCAGGTTTCAATGACACATTCAGCTTCATCATAGATCTTGGCGAAGAGGAATCCATCCTTCCAGTGACTCCCCTCAGGTTTCTTCAAGACATACTCTTCCTCAGGCACTGCAGAGAGGTTCACAACTTCAAAGCCAAGTTCGTCTGCGAGCTTGTAGAGTCCTATTGTATTGAAGGTCTCCTCAGTGTCTGCAGGTCCACATCTCTCTGCGACTGTGATTGACTTTGCACCCATCTCCTGAATCTTGACTACTATTTGCCTGAAGGTGTCCATATGAGTTGAGGCGGGGGGTGGATCTGCGGTGTTGAAGTTAGGTTTGAGAACGACCTTCTTCCCCTTGACTGGATTGATTCCCAAAAGCTCGAAGGACTTGTTCACTCCATAGACTCTGTCTTTTGTTGAAATCACAGCTACTTTGGTCATTTTCTTTCACCATATAGCAGGAGTGTATTCTTATTGCCGGTGGAATATTTACTTATCTAAATTCATTGAAGTATCATAGATCTTCTGTACAAGCTCGCCATCTTTGATGCGAGAGCTCTAATCTATCTCGTGCTCTGGATGAAGGGTACTTGTTTCTTCCTTTCCTCTTCCCACTTCTTGCGCTCTGCTCTGAGTTGAAACAAGTCTACATCTTTGTAGATGATTCCTTCTTTACCTCGAGGAACGGTGCGCTCGATGCGGTCTCTCTCTGGAGTATAGATTAGTGAGTCACCAAATTCTGCGACATTTGCAAAGAAACAGTACGCATAGATAGATCTTCTAGCATCAAAATGAGCTGCCTTGAAATCTGCGGTCACGGGAGTAAAAGCTGGGTTGATGACAAGATCCACCGGAGGGTCTGAGTTTTTCAGTTCCACTCGCAGGTCCATATCGAGAAAGTCTCGGCAGATAGTAATGGCAATTCTTCCAAACTCAGTGTTACAGATGATTGTGTTCTTGGATTCCGTTTCAGTTTCGATTCTCTCGATGAATCTTTTTCCCCCAATGTGTATGATGGCTGGGATATGTTTCTCCTGTTCCCAGAGAACTCCATCTGGTCCAAAGACTCTGCAAAGATTCCTTCGGGATTCTTGTTTATGGTAGGAACCTGGAATGATGTACATGTCATAACTTTTTGCGAGCTCTGTCAGGTCATCTACAAATTGCACATAGCTCAAGTCAATAGTCATCTCAGGAAAGAGTAGTATGT
>MEHG01000079.1 GCA_001940705.1 Candidatus Thorarchaeota archaeon AB_25 | reverse complement strand
GACAGTATTCATTCGGTTGACAATACCCCCAACGGCGCATTACTTTGCACAATGTGGACCCATATGCCTTGTAGAACGGAGCATCAATGAGGTTTGCCTTAGACAGATAGGTTGCCACAGTCTTGATACTCTTCTTGACAAATGCCAATCGTATGCATGGAGGTGCTCTCTCCACTGTTTCCCATCGTATAATCTTGAACAAGCGATACCAGAGAAGACACTTCTTCGCCACATATAGTAGATCGCATTTTGGACAGGTCTTACTGTGAATTGAGAGTTCGCATAGTTCATCCCGGCTCTGTTTTATGAGACCAGGACCCTTGAGTAGATGGAACTTGATATGTACAAAACGTTCGGGGGTGAAAGATCCGAACTCCTTCGTGTATTGCCGCAGCAATTCAGCTACGGTCTCAGCACTCTCGACCCAGAGTTCTTCATCAAGTTGCGGTTGACGTCCATCCACTCTCATAGCAATATCACTTTCAGTAAAGGTATTCTTAAGCTCATCAGTTCATATCCTCTAGGGTTTGTGTAGATGAGTAATTGACCTTGATGGAACAATCTTTAATTGTTGGAAGGTTCCCCAACATCCTAACCTAGAGGACGCCATACATGACCAATCTTGAAGTTATCTCAAAGTTATCCTTCAAAGAGGTCATCACGTCTGTTGAGCTTGTTGACCTTTCAGGTGATGGAAAGGCAAATCCAGTTGTTACCACGTTAGGTGGCGACCTTATAGCCTATGATATAGAGGGAGGTGCCAATCCTCAAGCAACGGAGATAGGCAGAGTTAGTGGGTTACCGCCTTTAGCAGCTATTGGGGTTGGAGATGTAATCGGTAACGGAAAACCTGATTTTGTGATTGGAGGGCTGGACAACATCCTGCGAGTTCTCGTCCACATGGATGGAGAGCTGAGTGTCAAGGCAACAACGCCATTGGGTAGTCTTCCAACAGCAGTTGTTGTTCTCAATGTTCTAAGTGATGATCGGTCAGAGGTTGTTGTGGCCACAACCGATGGCAATCTACGATGCTATGGCTGGTATGACGTGGCTTTGGACAAACTTGCCCACAAGGTGTTAGAGCGGCCCATCTTCTCAATCCAACCCTTGCATAGTAAGGGTCTCCCATACAGCCGTTTTGTCTTTGGTGATGATTCTGGTCATCTCTTCGTCTATCAATATGCAGATGACAGACTCCATGAGAGAGCTAAGATCAGTGCTGGGGGAGAGGTCGGTCTAGTAGCAACCGGTGATATGACTAAAGATGGCAACTCCGAAATCATCACTGTTTCAGATGGACGTAATCTGAACCTGTTTGGCATAGTAAAGGGTGCTTTAGAAAAGCATGACTCTGTTAAAGCGCCTAAACCTGTAACTTCAATCAAAATTGGTAACTTCTGGGATAATGGAAATGGTCAGATAGTATCAAGCCATTCAAACTCAACTATCACAGTTCTTGGATTTGTAGGGAGAAGAATCGTCGAAGATACATCACTAAAGACATCACGAAAATCTACAGAGTCCCACTTAGCCATAGGAGACATTGACGGGGACTCCAGTCCGGAGCTTGTTCAAGCGGTTGGCACTGACCTATATCTTATAGATGTCCTAGATGACTGACCAGCCTAGTTAAGTTCGGGTATGAAGACTTCATTGGGTTGAAGGACCTTAATGGTCTTCACACTAGTCTCAGCTTCAATCTTGGGCACCACATTCTTTTCTACCCAGGTCTTGACGTTTGAACGGGCATCGTCTATAGTTTCACCCTCGGCGTTCATGTCAAATCGAATGAAGAGATGATAGGGCTCTCTTTCGGTGAAGTCTTTCTTAATCATGGCCCAGAATGCCTTTGATCCCGCTGGAACATCAATCCGACCTACAATCTCTGACCAAGACTTGCCCTCCATGCGTTTAGAAACAATTGCTAGATCTTTCAACTCTGGTAGCTCTTTCAAGGCTACTAGGACTTTCTCTCCAATCTCTTTCGGATCGGAGATCTGTTCGAATTCCGCAATGAGATAATGATCTGCTCTGAATTTGGCCATGAATTGGAACTCCATTCAGTGATTCGTTGCCGGCCTAATTGACTTGGCTCTTAAGTATGATGGTCTACAGTTAATCCGGCTTTCTCTGTTGAGCAATCTCACCCTGGTACTTATAGAACCTGTATCCAGCAGTGAAAATACCCATTACACTGACAATCACTAAACCCCAGAACAGCTGATTCAAAACAGAAAATACTACTAAGACGAACAATCTCTCAGATCGACCTCCCAGCCCAATGTCAAGATCAATCACACCTAAGCTGGATGCACGAGAGCGAGTGTAGCTGGTCAGCAACCAGCCTGTGATTGCCAGAATCACCCACCATTCTACACGTATACCAAGAAAGGAAACGCCAGAGTATGCTACAGCAATGGATCCCAATATCAGAACCTCTGAAACCTTGTCCACAACTGAGTCTGTAAAAGCACCAACATCAGAAGCTACATTCCTCTCTCGAGCCACAGCTCCGTCGACTCCATCAAATAGACCAGACAGGAACACTAGAACTCCAAAAACGACTGAAGACCCTGATAGATTTAGGAGAAGGGCTGCTAGCAAAGCTAGTAGTAGACTGAAGTAGGTGATCGTATTGGGTCTGGTTCCTGCTCGAGCCAGTGGACGTGCAATCCACCAAACAAGACCTTTGAAGATACGTCTGACTCTGAATTTACTGGGCAATTCTTACACCTCCGCGTTATATCCAATAGATCTAAAGATGACGCTCCTATGCACGCGACTCTGAGATGAAACATTAGACTCACCAAAGATAACTGCATCAGTGACCTCGCACCCCTCTGAAAGAGTAGTATTCGAAGCAATGGTCACATTGGGTCCAAGTTTACAATCTTTACCAATCCTACAATTCGAAGTGACTAAAACAGGACCCTGTAGGGAGGTCCCTTTCCCGAGCATGATGTTTGATCTTAATGTCAAACTATCACCCACCTCAACACTATCACCAAAGGGTATGAAGACTGAGTTGGTTTCTCTAAAACCACCCCGATGAAGAAGATGTTGATTTACTTCAAGGAGGTCTGACAGAGTGTCGATATCAAACCAGGGTTGTGATGCGCAATAACCTTGTACATCAGTACCATCCTTGATCAACTGATCCAACAATTGAGCGACTCGTTCTTTTCCATCATCAAGTGCAGATTTACAGAGCTCTCTGATTCGAGTATGGGCAATAAGCATCATGGCACTCCATGCAACATTCTCTGAGTTTGACTCAACATCTCCAATTCCAGTAAGTAGACCATTATTACCCAACTCAACCGGTGTGCCGGTTTCCGCATCCAATGCTATAGCGAGGACCATGCCATCAAAATCACCCAAATCTGAGTGATGTGTCTGAATTCCCATGACGGAAGCAGGTTCTATCATCGCATCCACAGGGGAAAGGAGAAAATCTCCGTCAAAGGTTTCGATTGCTGTTAGCAATGTCTGGAGAGGACCATTCTCATAGTTAGGAACATGAACCACACTTGCTTTGAAGTCGGATTTTGATACAAAGTCCTCAATCATATCCCCTTTCCATCCGACTGCAATCACAATATCATCGATTTCAGACTGCTTATACCGCTCAATGGCCCACTCCAAGAGTGTTTTCCCTGCAACATTGACAAGCGCTTTGGGTAATTCATTTGTCAGAGGACGCATTCGTTCTCCTTTGCCAGCAGCAAGAATCACTCCGTGAATGTAAATTCCTCCTTAGCAAGACCTTCGAACGGAAGGGCCATATGTATGTTTGCAGGGATGAATGTGGGAACACCATTGAGTGCCGAGATTATGAGAATCGAGGACGTAGAGAAGTGCGATAATGTCATCGCGAGAGCTGCAGAGGTTATTGCAGCAGGGGGGATTGTGGCATACCCAACTGATACGAGTTATGGCCTTGGATGTGATCCCAGAAATCGCGATGCTTTGGAAAGGCTCATCGCAGTGAAAAGACGGGATCGAAGGCTTGGGTTTCCATTATTATTCACAGATGATACTCAGTGTGAGATATATCATGATTTTCAGAGTTTGGAACGAGTCATTGCGAAAGTATTCTGGCCTGGTGCGCTTACAATGATTGTTGAAGCGAGACCTGATGTTCCAGCACACATCACAGCTGGAAGGAGGTCCATAGCTATCCGGGTTCCCGATCATGTAATTCCAAGAGGGATTGCTCGAAAGATCAACGGACCTATTGTAGGTACAAGCGCAAATCGAAGTGGTGGACCTAACCCATTCAACCTTTCTGTGGCGCTAGAGCAACTTGGCGATGAGGTTGATTTGTATATTGATGGTGGACCTTCCCCAGTCCAAGACAACTCAACTATAATCGGTGTTGAGGAGGCAGAAAAAGAAGGAAACCCGCCCCATATCAAGATATACAGAGAGGGGGCGCTAGCCATCACACAAATTGAAGCGAACTTGAAGGTTGATTCCGATGCGATGAGGTTATGGAGTACGAGAATCATCGATGTGGATATGTGAGGCGAGAAAGACTGCGAGATTACAATCTACTTGTTGCATGTCCTAGGGATCGTGAGCGTGCCGCAACATCTGAGATTAGATACTTCATTGGAGATTTACTGGAAGACCCAGACCTCAAAGTGTCTCGAACACCTATCTCTGGTCTTTTGGCTTGTAGGACATCACTTGACCCCTACGAGGTCATCCAAAACCTCAGAGATTTTGCAATAGAAAATCCTTACCAGTTTCGATTCGCAATACGGTTCACACCATTAGAGGTCTGTGTTGAATCAGAGATGGAGCATATTGTGGAAGCCACTGAGAAATTACTTCCAAAAATTGGGGAAGATGAGAGTTTTCGTGTGACTGTCAGACGTAGACATACGGAATTAGAGAACATGGCTGTCGTGACAGCTGTTGCAGCAGTCATTCCAAGAAAGGTCAATCTAGACGCACCAGACAGAACGGTACTGGTGGAGATTGTTGGGGAATGGACAGGGGTTTCGATTCTCGATGAGAAAAATGACATTTTATCCATCATGACGATGCGGGATGATATGTACTAGTAATTCAAGTATCAAATGCCACCAGAGAAACTCTACTCACAATACAGCGAGCGAGGGCATCTAATTGAGATTCAAGGGTCTCTGAATCAGAGATTGCACTAATTTCCTTATCACCGATCTGAAAGTGTTTCTTAACGCGCTCCATGCGTTCAATAGTGGCTGAAAATGAGGGGAGGGTTTCTGTTCCTATTGTATCAACCAAATCTTTAATGGAGTGTTCCACAGAAGAGTTGTCAGTTCCGATTACGACCAAAGCAATCTCATCAAGACCATCATGCACCCCTAATGCTTCAAGAGCCCGTCCAATTTGACGCTGTGCAGAGGCAAAGACTATGATTTCTACATCCAGACTTCGAGAGACCATGTAATCACCCTGCTGTGCTCTGATGGCATTCTGAGCTGCAGACAGTAAGTGAATCTCATTTGCAATCAACAGACCATTGAGTAGTTGAACAGTGAGGGAATCACTCGACATTGATGTAGCAAGTTGTATCAGTTCTTTTTGTTTCAGATTATTGGAATTACGAAGCTCGGCAATTCCAACGACCTTGTCCGTTCCGTTTACTCCAAGTTGCTCTATTCGCAATAAACCGACCTCATATCACAGGCGTTTCATGAAGTAATCTGCAACAGTTGGCTCAAATCCTACTTCAAACACAAGCTTGTCACGTATGTCTTTTTTTGTGAGGGTTTCATCCTCTGATTTGAAAATCTGGACCAAGGATATGATTGACTCACGATTCTCCCAAGGGTACACAGTCCAACTGGTTGTTTCCACCATGAAGAAATCTGGCTTTACTATTGATGTGGGTTTGTAATGGAGTACTGCTGAGCGGACACTCTTTGCACCGAGTGCGTTTACGTGTTCAATGGCATGCTGTAGTGTATCACCAGTATCTGCAACTTCATCCACAAGAAGTATACTTTTGTTTTTCATAGATCCAGTAAGTGGTTGTGTGATTTTGGGTTCTTTCCCTTTTGCAGCCACATCTGTATAGTACTCAATGCGTATGTTCTGTAGAGAAGTTGTGTAAAGTACGTCTGAGAGAATTCGAGCGGGAATCCACCCACCTCTAGCAATCCCTACGATGACATCCGGGATGAACCCACTGTTCACGATTCTTTCAGATAATTGAAGACAATGAGTATACACATCGCGCCAGCTAAGAATCAGGTAGTCCATCTTGAAGTACTCCAGTTCTGCCTTGTGGGTTTCGAACGCCTTTCCCTAATTAATCCGTCTGATTTATTGCAACACAATCTAAATCAGAGAGCCTGTATCACTAGTTGTTGTGACAAGAATGAAACCAGACCTTCTCCTAACCAATATTGGGCAAGTAGCCACTCTAGCAGGTCACAGTGAAACTCCAAAGATTGGAGCACAGATGAGTGAGGTTTCCATCATCGAAAACGGCGCCATTGCCATCAAAGATGGGAAAATTCTAGCTGTCGGACCAACCAAGGAGATTCTGTCGCAGGTGACCGAGGAACCGAAACTTCCAGCAATCGAGTTCCCAAATATGCTTGCTACACCGGGTTTCATTGACAGTCACACCCACCTTACTTTTGGGGGTTCAAGAGAGAACGACTTTGCAATGAAGCTTGCGGGAAAATCCTATCTCGAGATTCTTGAAGCGGGAGGAGGGATTCTGAATACTCTACGATCTACAAGAGCAGCAAGTCAAAATGAGTTGGTCAAGAATGCTTTTTCCTATGCTGAAAGTATGCTAAGCATGGGAAGTACTACAATCGAAGCAAAGAGTGGATACGGTCTTGACACAGAGAATGAACTGAAGATGCTCAAAGCATTGGATGATCTGAAGGAGAAACTTCCAATCAATTTCGTATCAACCTTCATGGGAGCTCATGCTGTACCTCCAGAGTACGAGGGAAAGACCGATGCATACGTAGACTTGGTGATTGATGAGATGATTCCAACGGTGGCAGAGAGTGGACTTGCCGAGTTCTGTGACGTTTTCTGTGAGCAGGGAGTGTTTGACATTGAGCAGTCAAGGAAGATCCTTCTTGCAGCAAAGAACAAGGGAATGAATCTCAAAGTTCATGCCGACGAGATTGTCCAGCTCGGGGGAGCATCTCTTGCTGCTGAAGTGGGTGCGGTTTCTGCAGACCACCTGTTGATGGCATCAGATGACGGACTTGAAGCGATACTCAAAGCAGGCACTATAGCAACACTACTACCCGCAACAGCGTTCAGTCTTGACACAGACTATGCAGATGCTCGTAAGATGATGGGGATGGGGCTACCTGTTGCACTCGCTACTGATTTCAATCCCAATTGCGCAAACGAGTCACTGTTCTTCACCATCGCGCTGTCATGTTACAAGATGAAGATGAAACCCAGAGAAGCCCTCTCAGCAGTCACTATTAACGCCGCACACGCGTTGAATCGAGGATCTACACATGGAAGTATCGAGGTGGGTAAAAATGCAGACATTCTCATCTTGGATTGTCCTAATCCAGAATATCTGACATGGAGATTCGGAGTAAATTTGGTTCACACGGTCATCTCGAACGGTCAAGTGATTCATACAAAACTAGGACCCTAGGTTTCATAGAGAGGTCCTGTGATTGCCTCTACTGAAGCTATGATGTCACCAGAGCGCATTAACTCCCGAATCTTGGCTATGTCTGTGGAGAGAGGTCGATCATCCTCCAGTTTGGGTACAACATTTCTGATGGTTTTATGGGCTTCCTCAAGGGGTTCTGAGGGTTTCAAGGGAGTCAGATAATCGATACCTTGGCAAGCACACATGTATTCTATCGCCACAACATTCTGTGCATTCTCGAGTATGTCTATAGCTTTTCTTGCGGCTATTGTTCCCATGCTGACATGATCCTCTTGGTCGGCGCTTGTAGGGATTGAATCAACACTTGCGGGGTGGGCTAGAACTTTGTTCTCTGATACAAGCGCTGCTGCAGTGTATTGAGCTATCATCATGCCAGACTCAAGTCCACCCTCAGTAGTCAGAAATGCCGGTAATTCGCTCAGATGTGGGTTGACCAAACGATTGACTCGTCTCTCGGAGATGCTTGCGATCTCAGATACTGCAATTCCAAGAAAGTCCATAGCTAGGGCAATAGGTTGGCCATGGAAATTGCCTCCTGAAATCACTATTCCATCATCCCCAAAAACCAGAGGATTATCAGTTGCGGCATTGATCTCGATTTCGAGGACACTATATGCGTACCTTATGGCGTCCAGTGATGCTCCCACGACCTGAGGGATGCAGCGCAACGAGTACGCATCCTGCACTTTTCCGCAATCTGCATGAGACTGATTGATTTCACTATCTAGGAGTATCTTCCTTTGAGCCGCAGCCACATCGGTTTGCCCTTCGTGGGGACGGACAGAGTGTATCCTCTCGTCTGCGGCCATTCGCGTTCCACGAAGAGCCTCAAGGCTCATGGATGATGCAATGGATACATCGTGGATTAGTTTCAACGCATCGTAAGTGGCTAGGACACCAACTGCACTCATGGGTTGAGTCCCATTGATCAGTGCAACACCTTCCTTAGCCTGGAGAACAATGGGTTTGATTCCAGCCTTTCGAAGGGCATCCCTACCACTCACAATTTTACCAGATCGGTAAGCCTTACCCTCACCAATAAGGACCAATGCCATATGAGCCAATGGAGCAAGATCACCGCTTGATCCAACCGAGCCCTTCTGTGGGACAACAGGTGTGACATCCTTGTTTAGCATCTCTATGAGGGTTTCAATGACCTCAAGACGAACGCCAGAATAGCCCTTTGCGAGTGCATTCGCTCTCAGAAGCATCATACCCCGGACCGCTTCATGCGAGAAAGGAGGTCCTACACCAGCGCTGTGACTACGAATTAGATTGACCTGAAGGCGAGCAAGGTCCTCCTTATTGATGGAAACTTCAGCGAGGTCTCCAAAGCCAGTATTGACTCCATAGACAACCTTTCCTTTCTTAATTGCAGTTTCCACTACCGCTCTGCTGCTCTTTATTCGAGGAATTGCTGATTCGTGTAAAAGTACCTGCTCATTATGTCGTGCGACTTGCACAACATCTTCTAGTGTGAGACTCTCACCATCAACCATGACGGGCATTGTATCCACCAAGGTCTAACATTTACAGCAACTAACGTGAACAAGTTACTGTCGGGAGAGGTTCGTGGAAGCTCGCTTTAGTAGTTATCGTTGAACTTGTCAAAAAGAACTCTACACTATTCGCTCTTCCCGAGGTCCCAATTTTGTCCCTGTATCGAGCATAAAACTCCTGTTACAATTCTGGCAAACCACTGATCCATCATCTTGTATATACTTCTCGGAATAGAGATAGTAGGCATCACAGAATGGACACCCTGCTCCCTTGCGACCAGGATATTTCCGACTAAGTTCCCAACCATGGATTCTAGCAAGATGTTCGATTTTCTTCAGAAACGTTGACTCTGCAGAAGCTTGTGAGCCTAAATCAATACGTAGAAGACCATCTCCACCACCACTAGATATGACGGTTATTTCACATTCGCGGTCTTCTTTGTAGTGCTGGACAATAATAGTGATAGTCTGTTCACTCATTGTTCGGAGGGCCAGCTCGGAACGAATGAAGACAGCATTGATCATTCCCCCGCTTTCCCAGACTTTCTCAAGTTTGTCAGAGTAGTCCTCACGTAATAATGAGAGAAGAGGATCTATCTCAATATTTCGAATTACAAGGGCGACCACTTTATTGCAACTCCCAAGTACTAATTGTTGTGAAGCAACTTAATCTTTGGTAGAGTGATACCTCAACAAGGCGAAGCGTTATACTTTATCGAGCGTTTTCTCAACCAGCTTCTCAACTAGACCTTTCTTGGGGATATATGGAAGCGAAATCTGACCTCTGTTTCCAAGTCGTTCATTCCATTCTATAACAGTTTCAATTGCATGATCATTTCGTGCCCATGCACGACGTGCAACACCACCCATTACATCCCAGTCTAGAGCTGAACGAATGATTTTGTCTACACGTTCACTGCCATCCAGAACCAGACCAAAGCCACCATTGATAGCTTTGCCCGTGCCAACACCACCACCATTAGAAAGAACACAGAGAGTCATTCCACGGGCAGCGTCTCCAGCCCAAGCCTGATGGGCCATATCACTCATGACATTGCTACCATCACGAATGTTTGCGGTTTCTCTGAATGGTGAATCGGTCCCTCCAGTGTCATGGTGATCTCTTCCCAACATGATTGGACCAACCTTCTTCTCTCGGACCATCTTATTGAAGGCAAGAGCAATATCTACGCGCCCGGGAGCGTCAGCATAGAGAATTCGAGCCTGAGAGCCTACCACAAGGGCGTTCTTCTCAGCATCCCGAATCCAGATGTAATTGTCACGGTCTTGGCCGCGACGTTCGGGATTGATTCGCGACATCGCCATATTATCAGTGGTCACTAGGTCTTCGTGTTTACCACTTAGACAGACCCACCGGAACGGGCCATAGCCATAATCAAAACAGATTGGACCCATTATGTCCTCTACGTATGAAGGAAAGATGAACCCATCAGACGTGGTTTCACCATTCCTTGCTATTCTCTTGGCTCCAGCATCAAATACGGCCTTCATGAAGCTGTTCCCATAGTCCCAGAAATGGGTTCCCCGTTTTGTCATGGTTTCAATAAGTTCGAACTGCTTGCGTAGGGACTCATTGACTAGTTCATTGAACCTTTCGCGGTCAGTTCGGAGTAGATCACGACCCTCCTCGAATGTGACACCCTGAGGTGTGTATCCTCCCCCATAGACATCGTGACAGGATGTCTGGTCTGATGCGAGCTCAATCTTGATGTCATTCCTCACAGTGTAATCCCAAAGGTCAACAACATTCCCAATGTAGCCAATAGAAACTGGTTCACCTGTTACACGATACTCTTCCACCCATTGGAAAATCTCGTCAAGGTCTGCGGAGTATTTGCTTAACCAACCTTGTTCATTGCGTGTTTCTATGCGGCTCTTGTCAACCTCAGCAATGATTCCAATTCCCCCAGCTATCTCAACTGCTTTGGCCTGAGCTCCACTCATCCCGCCAAGTCCTGAGGTCAGGAAGACCTTCCCACTCAGGTCACCATCATCAGGGATTCCAAGATACATCCGTCCAGCGTTCAGGAGGGTGATGTAGGTCCCATGGACAATCCCTTGGGGTCCAATATACATCCAACCACCAGCTGTCATTTG
>MEHG01000078.1 GCA_001940705.1 Candidatus Thorarchaeota archaeon AB_25 | reverse complement strand
GAGAATTGTCCCTTATGCGGGGATGTCAAGCTGATGAGCGTCGGTGTTGGAACACAACGCCTCGAGGCTGAAATCGCCAAGCTTTTCCCCGAACATCCACTACATCGGCTCGACCGCGATGTCACCGATACATTAGGCGGTTCACGCAAAGTACTGGAGGACTTGGCATCTGGAAAGATAACTATTGATGATGCTGAAAAGGAACTCAGAGCGTTGGCACTCACGAGAATCGGTGACATCGGTTTGATTGATACAAATCGACAAGAGCGGAGTGGTGTGCCTGAAGTAGTATTTGCTGAAAATAAGGACACTGAGGGCCTAGTCCAGATTGTGCAGGCACTTGTAGAAAGGAACAATGCAGTACTTCTTACTAGAATGAATCAAGAGAAGCTTGACGGGATAGAGAAGGCACACCCAAAGTTTGTATTCGAATCAAAAGGTTCCAAGGATCATCTTACAGTTTTTGTGCATTCAAAAGCATGGTCTGATCCACAAAAAGATGGGAAAATTGCCATCCTAACTGCTGGTACTTCAGATGTGGTCTACGCTCGTGAGGCAGAAGCAATTGCTAGATTAATGGGTGTCGAAGTAATAACATTCTATGATGTGGGTATAGCAGGAATTCACAGGTTAATTGACCCCATCCAAAAGATTGTGGAGGAGGATGTAGATGCTGTGGTTGTCTTTGCAGGAATGGAGGGTGCGTTGCCAACCGTAGTTGCATCACTCATAGACGCACCAGTCATTGGGGTTCCAGTCCCAACAGGATACGGACATGGCGGTAAAGGCGAAACGGCATTGGCATCAATGCTACAATCATGTGCACCAGGTCTTGCTGTCGTCAATATTGGAAACGGTTTAGGCGCAGGTTCTGTTGCCGCCTTGATTGCTAAAAGATGTGCAAAGAAGAAACAGTAAGTCTAATCTTCTTCTTCTGCTGGTTTCTCTGTCAGGTCCTTCTGCATGATAACGATCTCTTCGCTGGATCGCTGTATTCGCTCTGTTTCAACGTATCCCCCACGTTCATAAAATGTAACTTGATCTTCAACAGCACCATAGATCTCTATATCTATTCGTTGAGCATTCGAATGCGTTAGTAAGTTTTCAGCATAGTCTACAAGCATAGTACCGATTCTACGACCCCGGAAATCATTACGAACTGCAACTCTGCTTATCAAACCATTCTGACCCCGGAGACTGACCAACATAGTCCCAACTACCAGTTCACCCACAAGAGCCACATACTGGTGTCCCATTTGGATATTACGAGAAATTTTGTCCAGGCCTTCCTGAAGCGCCGCTGGTTGGCGTGAGAGTGCTTTCTTAATGGGTTGATATGCCTCTTTGATAATCTCCTTGACTACATCTACTTCTGACAGAACTGCTTTGCGTATAGTTACTTCAGCGTAGTTGTAAATTAGAGAGACCTCCTCTCAGGCTTGCGTATCCATCATATAGAACGTATCGACATAAATCATTTGGGGCCTGACCCTAGAGAGGTTTTATTTTGGAAGTTCATACTTTTTTTAGCGATGAAACTGAAACACGAGCAACACATCCGAAAGATTGAGGATTCTGATAGAGATTGGTTACAGAGAATTCTAAGTGAGAGTTGGGGGTCTGCGAGGATCGTGACTAGAGGGACTATTCATCAGGCAGATAGTCTTTCAGGATTTCTTGCAGAGGTTGAGAATCAAAATGTCGGGGTAATCACTTGGAACGTAAATGAGAGTATGCTCGAAATAATAACGCTGAATGTTCTTAGACAACGAGAGGGGATAGGAAGAGCTCTAGTAAATGCAGTAATTGGTGAGGCTGAGTCTCTCAAGTGTTCCCGAGTTTGGGTCATCACTACAAACGATAACAACCAAGCAGTGCAATTCTATCAAGCTTTGGGCTTCAAAGTAATAGCCGTTCACAAAGGAGCTGTCAACGAATCTAGGAAGATCAAACCTGAGATTCCCCTTATCGGTATAGATGGAATTCCAATAACAGATGAAATTGAACTCGAGAAGATCCTGAGTGGGTAGAGAATTCACAAAAACACGTACCTTTAATACGTCTCAATCAAATCACTCAGCATTCAGGAGGCCACCAAATGACTGATGACGAAAAGGATGAGGAAGTTGCCGAATCTCAGAAACTAAGCAAACGTGATAAGAAAGAGATTCAAGAAGGACTTTGCGTGAACTGTGCATTGGTATCAATCTTATTCACAATTCTTTTGATGGTGACAATGGTCCTATAATCTGGGCTAACGTACTTCGTGACCCAGTCAGGTTTTTTGTAGTATAAAGAAAGAGGGGAAGTGAGGGTCTGTATGAGACCCTCATCCCAGCGTACTAATTGCTTGCGTCATCCTCGTCGTCATCACCAAAGCGCTTCGCTTTGCCAAGACGCCGACTGTCGTCAACTGATAATCTGTCAGAATCGGGGGCAGATAGATCATGTCCAGGTTTTCCTTCTTTGATACCCTCTGCCTTCTCGCTTTCCCAGTCTTCACCGGGGTCTGGAGTTCTGTCTGCAATCTCCTTATCCACTTCATCGGGATCGAATTTCTCACCATCTTCTCTTGCTCGCTCCACAATACGATCTGTGCGTTCATAGCGCAGATAATAGAGCGCGGTAAAGATCGCAGCGAGTGGGAAGGCAATCAATTTTGCTACATCTCTAAAGAGGAAGAGGAATCTTGGGTCAGCTAGAACACCAGCTTGGAACCAACCCCAAATCTGGGTCGCGGGGTTCGAAGCAACAGCGATAATACTGTCAACGAAGAAATAACCGCTTGCCAAGAAGAAGGTTACAAGTGGTCCAAAGTCGCCAGTCCGTCCTCCGGGCTTTTCTGCAGCTTCTGTGACTGTTCTTCCAATACCACTTAATGCATAGGCCAAGAAGAACAGTGACATGCCGATGTCCACATAAGTCATGCCGAATATTTCACCTCTCCTCATTACATTTACCAAGAAATATCCAGCATAGATTCCAATGAAGTTGGTCAGAAGTGCGATGTTCAATGCTGCGCCTTTGCCAGCATTGCGTAGGAATGAAACAAGCATCACAAGCGCAAACAGAGCCATCGCGGCATAAGCTATGATCAAGAAGTTATACTGAATCGTAATATTTGAAATCGCTTCCGAAAAGAGAGGAATATTTGTTATCATAGTACCCAAACCAAAGATGTCATTGGGTATCAGATACAAAGCGGCCAATGCTTCTGCACCAATCAGAACTAGACCGATGAAAAGAAGAATGAAGCTCCCTGTACCAAGTAGGAACCCACCTTTTTTTGGTTCAGCTATGGTCGCAATCCTCAGGCTTGTTCGAGTGGACAGATAGCCTTGGAAAGCAATCCAACCAACCCAGCAGAATATTGCGAAGAAGAGCATAGTGGTCGGACCTGTTAGAATAGAAAGGAATACTGAGATAGCAAATGAAACCGCCATCCAACTGACTCCTTTCAGCTCAGTAGTTCTACCTCTACCTCGTCTCGTAATCCACAGTCGATCAACACCTATGCCAGTGAGCAATGAGCCAAATGCAAAATAGATTGTACCTGCAGAGCCAATATAGGCAAAGAAGTATACAAGAACTGACTCAAGAGCTGTACCAGCATAAGTACTCATCAAAAACCCCATGAAAAGGGCGAGAAAGGTAGTAGCAATAAACACAATGAAATAAGCTAGGTATCTTCTTTTTCGGAAGAAGACACCTATACCTTCAAACAACGGGATTCCCAATAAGAGTAACCTCCCTAACTATGCAGGAGAGAGGGTTTGGACCGATATAAGGTTTGCAGATGTTTTCCCCCCTGATTTTCCATCCATTGAAAGATAATAAAAAGGAAGATTATAGTTGAGAATGGGGCAGTGTGCCAAAATGGCCGTACGCGTTCTATTGGTCGACGACGACCCAGTGCATCTAGAACTGAGTGAGCAGTTCTTGAAACGTCAGAGTTCTGAGTACGAGATTGTACAAGCAGAAACACCAGAGGAGGCAATGAACCTCCTTCTCGAGGATTCTTTCGATGTTGCAATCTGTGACATCGATCTTGGTGAAGGCCAACCTACAGGTCTCGATATTCTAGAACAAGTCAGGGAAAATGAAAGTGATATTCCGGTAATCATTTTCACTGGGAAGAGTCGAGAGGAAATTGCGATTCAAGCACTCAATCTTGGAGCGGACTATTATATTCGAAAGAGTTCATCAAAGATTGAAGGATTGTACGCTGAGCTATCGTACTACATTCTCACCTCAGTAAAGAAACGGAGGACTGAGAGGGCACTCGTTGAGTCAGAGCATAGGCTTCGTGAGAGTGAGGCTAAGCTCGCTGAAGCTCAACGTATTGCGCATTTAGGACATTGGGATTGGGACATCATCAAGAATAACTTATTGTGGTCAGATGAGATCTATCGAATTTTCGGACTAGCCCCACAAGAATTTGAAGCCACGTATGAAGCGTTTCTCAATACAGTCCATAAGGATGATAGAGAAAATGTTCGAGAGTCAGTAGACAAAGCAATCCTTGAGAACCAGAAATACAGTATTGATCATCGAATTGTACTCCCCGATGGGACTATACAATTCGTGCATGAAGAAGCTGAAGTGACTTTCGATGAGGATGGTAAAGCAGTTCGGATGATGGGTACTGTCCAAGACATTACTGAAAGAGTTCAACAAGAAACAACATTACGGATTCGAGAAGAATGGTGGCAAGGAGTATTCGATCATGCACCAGGAGCGGTAGGTATCTTCAACTCGGAAGGAATGCTCATTGATATCAATCAGGCAGGTCTGGAGTTACTTGGTGCAAAGAACAGAGAAGACGTGCTCGGTCTGAACCTTTTCAGAGAATCCAGATTACCAGAGGACGTTTTGAAAAGTGTGCAGGAAGGAAAGGTGTATCGATTTGATTACAAATGGGACTTTGAATATGTAGCAGAACGTGGACTTCTCGAAACTTCTCGTACCGATGTCATCTATATGGATGTTACACTTTCAGCTCTTCAAGACGAAGATGGGAAATCTCGAGGGTATGTCCTTCATGCATCGGACATGAGCGAGCGAAAACTCACTGAAACTGCTCTCAAAGCAAATGAAGAGATGTTTCGCACGATATTCGAAGAGTCGCCAATCTGCATTGAACTCTTTGACTCAGATGGCATACTGGTGGGTGCAAACAAGGCCGCCCTTGAGCTATTTGGTGTCAATGTACTGGAAGAATTTGTCGGTTTCGATCTCTTTGAAGACCCCAACACTCCAGATTTTGCAAAGGATAGTCTTCGCAGAGGAGAAATGGCGATGACTGAATATCGATTTGACTTCTCGAAAGTCAAAGTTCATGACCTCTATAAAACGAGCAAGAGTGGTATCATGCATATTGATTGTGTTTATTCACCAATCAAATATGGAAAAGAAGAGGATCTCCAGGGATTCATAATTCATGTCCAAAATGTGACGGACAGAGCTCTGACTGAGCAGGCACTAGTAGAGAGCCGCGAGAGTTTCAAGGAACTGTATAACAATGCGCTGGTAGGATTGTTTAGAGTCAGAATTTCCGATGGGATGATACTCGAATGTAACGACCAATTTGCCAAGAGTATCAGACATGAAAATAAAGAGTCACTGATTGATGGTTCGAGTTCTATCAGAGATATTCTTGTCCAGCCGAAGGAATGGGATGAGATAAAGAAGAAGCTCCGTGAGGCCCAGAGATCTGTCACCGAGCTCCAAGTTTCAACAAAAGATGGTGAACGTAGATGGATGCGTTTCTCACTCAGTCTCTGGTCTGATAAGGGCTACATTGAGGGGGTTATAGCTGATATCACCGAGCAGAAACAGGCACTTGAGATGTTGAAGAAACAGAAGGAAGAACTAAGCGACTTCGCGCATACTATGAGTCACGATCTAAAAAACATCTTTCACAATATGCTTGGGTTCATCGAGTTGCTCGAAGAAGAGCAGAATTTCAGTCATATCCCGAAACTGCGAACCCTACTAAACGAAACTGGCGAAATGTTGGATCATTCAGTTGCGCTCGCAGATGCCGGGTTGATTGTCGAAGAAACTATGAACGTTGATCTAGCTCAACTTGTGAAGGAGGTCGCAGATTCAATCATTCCTAATAATGTGAAGTTTTCACAAGAAGAATTACCAATTGTGAGTGCGGACCAAAGAAAGGTCGCTCAGATATTCCGGAATCTCTTTGATAACGCAATTCAGCATGGGCAACCAAGTAGAATAGAGGTTACAGCAAAGAAGACGAATGGAGCATATCGAGTTTGGGTAGCCAATGATGGCAAAGCAATTCCGGAGATTCAGCGTAGCAAAATCTTCCTCCGAGGTTTTACAACAAGCAAGAATGGACAGGGATACGGACTTGCTATTGTCAGACGTCTTGTTGAAGCACATGGATGGACTATCAAACTACTGGATCAAAAAGAAACCACATTCGAAATTGAAATCCCTATTATGCAGTGATAGAATAGCGACTGGCGTGATTATGCATATCGGTATGAGTTTCTACATAGAGAGGCAAGCTTAATAGGTCCCAGACCACATTTATTTACGTGGTCAGAGAACCGGTAGGGCCTAGTTTTCGTAACATGCCCTCATTACATAACTCCCCCCCCTCCTACCACATTGAGCTCTGCCGCGACCTGGCCACACCTCTTACTTTCAGAACCACAAACTCTATGAACGTATTTTGGTGTATTGTCCCTGTGGTTTACGGTGGAGAGCTGGAAGAGAAAAATAGCCTTTTACATGTCCTTGGCAATAGTGCTCCTTCTATTGAACCTGTATCTCCAGATGACTTTTGATATTTTCAACCTCACAGCATTGGAATCTTTCGCATTGTTTGTTACTGCGATCATCGCAACTTTCTACGTCATCATGGCATATTTGACTTGGAGTGATCGGGAAGAATAAAACGCCATGCATGAGTGGAGTATAGCCGCAACCTGACCACACCTTCTGATGTGGAGAGGAGGAGCATACTAAGGGCAATGGCTGCTATTGATAGAGAACATTGGTCAGAAGAATGCCTGATTGATCCTCCCTCGTCTTGAGCAGTACACGATTCGTCCCTGGTTGTACATTGACCAGAACCTCGCCCTCAACTTTCTTCTGAGAGTCATCTGATTTTAGTACGAATACAAAACTGAAATTGTGTTCCCCTGGTCTGATGCTGCCCTCATAGATAAGTGTCTTCCCGGTCTCCTTTACCTCTTTAACATGAATCGGACTCCCATCGAGGTGAACAAAGACTCCGGTCAACATGAAGCCTTCGAATCCGTGGGTATAGTGAAGCAGAAGTGTTGAAGCGGTTCCCTCCTTTCTATGCTCCTTCAAGATATCTCGAACCTCTTTTGCGATCTCTAGTGGCATCTTCTGAATTGGACCTTTCTTGAAAAACTCCTCAAATGTCTGGAAGCCACCAAAGTATCCACCACCAGACTGAGAGGTCCAGTCAGTACCGTAGTATGTTAGTCCAGACTCATCGACCTCCAGGTCCATCCAGTGGTCTTCAACAAAGAACCACTGCCATTTGCGTTTTGGGACATTCGAATAATCCCAATAGATGTTGTCTTTCATGCGAGTTAGAACGAGATTTCTCTGTGATATATTGCTTATTGCTTTCAATCAAATGGCCAAGAAAGAGAGGTTCGTCTCAATAAGTAGAGTGTTACATAAAATAGTAATACTTATTACATGTTACGTGTGATAAGTATTATCTCTGATGAAGCATGCGACACAAGTTGCATGATTCACGGAGGACGGCTGTGAGAGAATATGCAAGAAAAAAAGCTGAACAAGGGGCTTGACCTTGGAATGTCAGCAAGAACCAAGCAGGTTTATTCTACACAACTATTTTCTAGGTCATCCTTAACGAATTTCCTAGGGCTAGTTGGAGGTTTGCTTCTTGCAGCAACACTACTGATACCAGTATTCTGAATCCCTGGTTTGGTGATCCTAGTTTTACCAATAGAGGTGTATCTACTTGACTGGGTGCACTCAGAATATACCAAGTCTCATGTTAAGAAGTCGCTATTTGGCATATCGAGCGGATCTAAGGTTAATATCTCAGATGCGGGACGCAGGCGTGCTGCATTACGCTTCTCAGAAGCTGAAAAAAGACGTGCTGCACTACGCTGGACACGACAACCTCCATTCGTTAGATAGTCAACCAAACTCGTGTTGGACGGGAGCATTTGGCTCCCGTTCTTTTATTTTCATCTTACGATTCAGAGTTTGTGCACTTCAAAGTAGAGCAAAGAATGTGGAGAATATTTCTCTCGCCACTCTTTCTGTTTGTCCTCCGGTTCTGTTATCCAACCCCTTACGTCTACCTCGACAGGGTGGTTTCATTCTGAAAGCGTGCAATTGCAAATTGTAATCATAGTATAAGAATTGTAATGATTAATCGATTTTCCTGCTATAGCACAAAAATTAGAGCTTCAGAAGAGCTATTAAGGTGACCACAGGAGGTCTTTCATCATGGTAGACACTAATGTTCTATTCATCTGGAAACCGCGAGAGGAACTAGAGAACTACCTCCGCAAGGGACTTGATAATGTTGACAACTTGAACCTAGTTTTCCCAGATGAAGAAACAGAGGAAACGTATCTGAAGCATGCTCCAGATGCCAATATAGTAGTGGGATGGCGTCCAACACTAGAGTTTCTTGATTCTGCAGAGAACCTTCGGTTGTTCATTAACCCAGGCGTTGGTGTTCAACACCATCTCGAACCATTCAGAGAGTTGGTGAAGACACGGGATATAGTGTTAGTCAATGGGCATGGAAACACATACTTCACAGCTCAGCATGTCGTGGCATTATTGCTTGCCTTAACGAACAAGGTTGTTCATCACCACAACTGGATGGTTGAGGGTCTCTGGAGACGAGGTGACAGTCATGGAAAGTCGAAACCTCTGAGATATCGGAACATTGGTCTGCTAGGCTATGGTGCGGTAAATCAGAAAGTGCACAAGTTCCTCTCAGGTTTCGATGTCAACTTCTCCATCTGCAGAAACAGCTGGGAAGGAAAGGTAGATCATCTTCCAACACCTGCAAAGAAGTATGAACACGATCAGGTGACTGAGTTCCTCAAGGAAGTTGACACACTGATTGTGGCAGTACCACTGAAACCTGACACACTAGGACTCATTGGTAAAAAGGAACTGGAACTACTGGGTAGTGACGGGCTTGTGGTGAATATCGCTCGAGGCCCGGTGATTGACGAGGATGCCTTGTTCAATGTACTGTGTGAGAAGAAAATCGCAGGTGCATCCATTGATGTTTGGTATGAGTACCGACCAGAGCCAGATGTAGATAATCGGAAATTCCCATTTCATAGGCGATTTCACGAACTCGATAATATTGTCTTATCACCGCACCGAGGAGCATCTCCGATGGATGACCTAGAACGCTGGAATGAAGTGATTGAGAACATCACCCGCTTTGCTCAGGGGAGAAGTGACTTCCTGAACATCGTTGATCTCGAACGCGGGTATTAGAAATTCAGACATCTTCAAGTTCATCGAGCTTCAACGTGAGCTTTCGAGGGTTTGCTAGAAGGCTAATTTCATATCTGTGTTGAGATGGTTCAATTTTGCTCTTCTTCCATTGATTCAAACCCTTGCGAATCTTCTTCCGAATCCTTTCGCGATAATTCACCATGACAGAGAAGCACTGGAGTACCCTACAGAACCACTCATTCTCCGCAAGCACAGGATCCTTTACTCTGACGATAAAATCGCCACCAAGGTCTCCAAATCTGCTATCGATGTTCGCAACAACTTTGCGTCCATTTAGCCGAATCACTCTGAAGTCGTCACCAGGTGTGGCTCGAATACCCTCAATTCTGAAAACTTCAAACGTCTTGTCAGGACCTAGGATATAGAAAGCATAGGACTCTGTTGAGAGACCTCCGCGTCTTATTTGTTTCACCCAGGTTACAATCTCGTTCTCTTTTGATAAGACTGTAAAAGCAACAAGTGGCAGACCTGCTGCAAAGCTCATAGCGTACTCTTCAGCCACCATTTCTTCCATCGTAGCAATCCAACCCCCCCTATTCGAAAAGAGTTTCACAACCAAACGCTTGTCGAGTTGGTCGGCTTTCTTCCAGAGGGATTGACGAAGGATGATGAATCCAACTCTCTCGGGTTTTGTCAATCTTTTCTTGTCCACAGGTCTACGCCTTTCCATGATCTTGCCGACGATATCTGCATCACGAGAGAACTGTCGACTCTTAGAGCGCCACATCTCAGCTTGACGAAAGCCTATTTCTTCATGATGGAAACTAGTGAAATACAGGTCCTGAGCGAACACACGATAAACAGGACCTACCTTGCGGGGATCTTTATCAGACATTCTCATCACACTCGTGAGAAATAACAGGCCACTTTGATAAGTCTTAGTCTAAGCGTTTGTCGAAAGGTTCAAACAGAGGATGTGAAACACCAGAATCATGAAACTCGGCGAGATTTACCGAAAGATAGTCGATATGGGAATCGAAGCGGATCCTCGGGGTAGAGAGAGGGTCACTCAGATTCTGGAGAAATCGAAAAAGAGTCTAGAGAAGCTCGAGGGTCGAAAAAAGGAGCTGGCTGACAAGGATGTCACTTGGAATCCATACACTGACTGCAGGCTTCTATATGGGGATGATGACAGAGAGATAACTAGTCTACTTTGTGGAATTGACATAGGGACGGGTGAAGTCGTTCTTGCTGATCGCCTCACACAAAAAGGTGAGCAAGTGGACCTAGTCCTAGCACATCATCCTCATGGTATTGGAATCTCAAACTTGGACTATGTGATGAGAATTCAGCCCGAACAATGGGCGGCACTAGGTGTACCAATTGCTCAAGCTGAATCAGCTATGGCAAAAAGAATGAAAGAGGTGCACTTTGGAACAAAAGCAAGGAACCACACTCAGACCACTGATGCAGCCAGACTACTTGATATGCCGTTCATGTGTGCACACACACCTGCCGACTCAATTGGGTATCAATTCCTCACCAAGTATCTGAAGGATAACGATCCACAAACCTTGGGAGACCTAGTCGACATACTACTTGAGATTCCGGAATACCAAGAAGCGGAGAAGGTGGGAGCAGGTCCCGAGATTCTCGTAGGGAGCTCAAGTGGGAGTGTGGGTGAGAAGTTTGTCTTCTTCACTGGAGGAACCTCAGCTGGACCCAAGTCAATCCCTAAACTAGCCCATGCTGGTGTGAGTACCATAGTCACAATGCATATGCCAGAGAACCTCAAGAAGGCTTGCGAGGAGGAGGGTCTCTACGTCGTGATTGCAGGGCATGACAGCTCTGATTCTATTGGAATGAATCTAATACTTGACGAGCTTGAAAAGGAAGGCATCAAATCATATGCTTGTTCAGGTTTCACACGTCACAAGAGAAGCTAAGTCAATAGTACATTTGCTCCGGGATTCATTCCTGGAGGTTCCTATCTTCTCATATGCTTACTTGATGTCTCACAAAGTTCATATGTAGCATATGGACGGTGAATCACCCGTTGGCTATGTGGGAAGAACTGACAATCGCTTTCAACATCATCGGTGGACTTGCACTCTTTATGTATGGTGTGACTCTTCTTAGAGAAACGCTGGGAAAAATATCTGGTAAGAGTGTAGTACGTGTTCTTGAGAAGGTGAGCAACAATCCTGTCAAGGGAATGGTTGCAGGCACAGCAGCCACATTCATGACTCAAAGTTCTAGTATCACGGTTTTGACATTGATTGGTTTCGTAAACGCAGGTATGATGAC
>MEHG01000077.1 GCA_001940705.1 Candidatus Thorarchaeota archaeon AB_25 | reverse complement strand
GCCCAAATTCCCTGTCTTGAATGCACAGTCTCCGGGATGACACCCCACAATTAAGACGCCATCGGCGCCTTCCTGCAATGCCTTCAGGATGAAGTTGATGTCCAATCTTGCGGTGCACGGCATTCTGATTATCCTACTTGTGATGTCGTACTGTAGCTTCATCGTTCCTGCAAGGTCTGATGCTGCGTACATACACTGCATGCAGCCATAGACGATTATGTTCATATCTTTGGGAGGCATCTTTGATTCAATCATCCCGAATGAGGTACATATGCGGATTCGATGAGCCATATATTTCTTCAGTTGCAATACATCTCATTGATGATAGATAAGTAGCAGAAAGACTGAAGGGTGAGATTTTCGGACTAGTGTTGGCAGGATGTCAAGGTTGATTGAGTATTAACCCAGATATTTCGTGAAGACCGTATAAATGGCCGAAACTAGACAATCGAGAGCAGATGATGGTTCTAAGACAGCTCCGTTCAAGAGGTTCTTGTCTGGCGTGCCTCTGCCATTATTCAATATGATGTGACCTTGGTTTGTTTGGAAAACAGCAATGTATATCCATGAGCCATCTGTATAGATGATATCTATGTCGTAACAGATGCTTGGACTCGGCTCTAGCAACTCTGGGACTGAGATTTCAGAGGAATATGTCTGGTTCAGTCCTTCATAGAGTGCTTCATTGATTGACTCTATCTCTTCGGAGATGATTGTGAAGTTCCGGTCATATATCTCAAGATATTCATAGCCACCGGAGTCATCCACGAAATGTGCATTGACCAGCCAAGTACCAGTCTCCAAAAAAGCAATGTTCGCTTCAGCTAGTTCAGGATATAATAAGTCAGAACTGTTGCCACTTATCGTCAGCAATGCAATATCTGAATAATTCGCGGTGAAAACTGGATCATCTGAGTTGGACATCGACAGAAAAGCTGCAGCAGAGATACTTAGTATGATGATTGTTGTCACAACAACTGCTTTAGAGTTCTCTGCGACCATTCAAGTGTCCTCCAACCCAGCGTTTTATAGTATGACCCTTCTTCTCATCAACTTTCTGTTCTCAGTCACGGCAGTTCCAAAAGTTGATGACTCTGTCCAGAAAAGATACCTACTTGATAGATGACAATGAATTCGTAATGCGTATAACCTCTGAATGAGAATATTGTGCTGGAGTGGTTTCCTTTTGCATCAAGAACAGGACAAGGATAGAATCAGGCAAGTTGCAATGGATTTTGATAATGCAATAGAGTCTAAGAACATCGATCATATGGTTTCATTCTTTGCTGATGATTGTGAGATAGAACTGATGGGAATAAGGCTCTCGGGAAAGGATGGGGCTAGAAAATGGCTTGAGTGGTTGTTTGATACACTTGTTGAGGTCAAATTCAAACCGGTCATTATTATGGTCGAGGGGGATACCTTCTTTGAAGAGTTCATTCTCGTTGGAACTCTACCTAATGGGAAAACTATTGAATCTAAACAGTCTGAAGTATTGGTGTATGAGGATTATAAGATCAAGAGCTTGCGGGTATATTTTGATAGACTTGATTTTGCAGATGTTGTTGCGGAGGATTTTATCTCCAGAAAGATTGTCAAGACTCTGATATCTCGTTCTCTAAAGGGACTTGTTTGAAGCATTGATTCTCAACAAATCATACTAGTTCCTCAGCATCGGGTTGCCACTCTGGATATACGATACATAAGAACTCTAAATCGCTTTCACCGATATTTTCAATGAATTGCACTGCCTTGGGCGGAATGTAGATAGTGTCTCCAGGACCGACGCTCTTTGTTTCATCGTCAATATGCATCATACCATCACCTTTGAGGACATAATATACTTCTGAGGCCGTCTTGAATCGATGAGGTAGTGAGGTTTTCTTTGGTGGAAGGGTGGCATGTGCTAGACTGTATCCAAGATGAAGAGGAGTTGTGTCGTGTTTAGGATTCAACATCTCGCGTATTATTGTGTCATCAAGTGCCACGATTTCTTTCAGATCCTTCAGTTTTTTCACAATCATCAGCAAATCTCCTAGAAATCTGGAGGTTTGTTGTTGTACCACTTTGGAATCTTTTCCATGGCAGGTTCATACCCACTGAGTACATGACGGCCGAGAATCAGTCGTTGTACCTCGCTAGTTCCCTCATAAATCTGGTATAACTTGGCATCTCTGAAGAGCTTCTCAAGGGGGTATTGGTCAATGTAGCCATATCCTCCATGGATTTGAAGTGCCTCGCTTGCTGTTTCCATAGCAACATCAGTTGCGAACGCTTTGGCTACACTAGCAGGAACTGTAGCATCCCCGATATTATCAGTAGTCCATGCAGCCTTCAGATACAGTGCTCTTGAAGCCTCGATTTTCATGAACATTTCAGCCAATTTGAACTGAATCACTTCAAATTCTCGCAGTTTTTGGGCAAAGACCTCTCGTTTGTTGACATAGTCTCGAGCGTACTCCATCGCAGCACGTGCAAGTCCTGTGGCAAAAGCAGCAATTGAGGGGCGAGTCATAGCGAAGGTCTTCATTGCGATGGCAAAGCCTTTCCCTTCGGCACCTAGGAGATTCTCCTCAGGGACTTTGGCGTCACGAAACATCACAGAGGAAGTTGTGGAAGCTTTGTGGCCCATCTTTTCAACAGGACGACCGGTCTTGACTCCAGGTGTGTCAGCATCAACAATGAAGGCACAGAGTGCTTTGTGTCTCTTACTCGGATCAAGGCTCGCAAAGACCGTGAAATAATCAGCATGTGGTGCATTTGTGATCCAAAACTTCGATCCGTTCAACACATAGTGATTTCCTTCTTTCTTTACTCGAGTCTGTATTCCAGCCACATCTGAACCCATTCCGGGTTCTGAGCAAGCAAAACTGACGAATTTGAGGTCTTCAGTGAGTGGTCGCAGATACTTCTCTTTCTGTTCATCTGTCCCAGCCACGAGAATAGGCTCAGCTCCAAGAGTATTCACATAGATACTGGTAGTCATTCCTGCGCATCCAGCAGCCATCTCTTCCACTGTGATGCACTGTTCGATTGAACCTAAACCCAAACCCCCAAACTCTTTCGGGATAGAGAGGTTCATGAGTCCTTCTTCCCAGCATTTCTGGATTATCGGACGCGGAAATTCTCCTACCTTATCGTAGTAGTGTGCGTAAGGAATCATATACTCCTGCGCAAACTTTCTCGCTTTGTTCTGTAATTCTTGTTGTTCATCTGATAGCCTGAAATCAACCATTGCGCTCCCTCAAAGGAATATGCAGTTCATGACCTTTTGTCAAGTGGTATAAGTCAATTGCTAAAGGGCTTTGACTATGAAGTTGATGTGATATGTTTCACAACTTCTGGCAGGTTCCATTTCAACTCCAGTTCTAATGCTCCACCTTCTGGACCAGGACACCTTCTGACACACGTACGACATGCAACACAGAGCCATAGATCAACCTCTACTGAGCCAAACCCTGGAGCTTCGTTCTCAAGTGAGATGTCCTTTGAAGGCTTAACCGTAGCAAGGTTCTGAACCGTCTTGTAGAAGAGGGAGCGGCTGGATGGTAATTGTGAAAGAGCTTCGTCCGAGATTTCGAAGAATTTTGGTATCTCTATGCGTGGTTTCAGTTCGATCGCGTTTTCTGGGCAGTCAATCTCACACGACTTACAACCAAGACACCTTGATTGTTCCCATTCAATGGTACCAAATCCTAGCAAAGGCGCGTAACCCATTTGATTTTTGTACTCATCAAGAACTGATGGAACATCAACATCTGCCAAGTCCTTCAGAGTGACCTTAGGTCTAGTGCTTGGAATCTTTGCACGGGTACGATAAGTAAGTAGGACTGCCGAACGTATCGATTCTTCTACCTCATTCACTTTCGTTTCATCAATTACAGCACCACTCACACGTACAGACGCAAGCGTATCCCGGGCTTTTGAGAAGACTTCCAATGAATTTGTTAGATTACCAATATCGGGCGCCTTCAGTTCACTCAATATCCTCTGAAGCTCTACCTTTGCTTCAGAAAGTTGGAGAGCAAGATTACTTGCTGTCTGTATGGCGATCTCGGCCTCAGATGGTGTTCTTGGAACATCATAAAGAATGTAGCCATGACTCTCACCAGCTAGAGTGAGAAGTTCATCACGTTTCATTCTGAGTAGATGACTTAGGATTCTGTCCTGTGGTATGTTTGTTCTCTCAGCGAGGTCATGTGCTGTTAGGGCACCAAGCTCTCTAATCAGGATCAAGATTGTACCCCGTTCGAGTTCATTATCAAGATAAGTATCCATCATTATCTGGTAGACTTCAGGATCTAATTTCTCTCCATAGACATTGGTTCCGGAAACGAGATTGGGACCTTTTTCCAATGTGATTTTGAGACGGAAGCGTGCAAAGGCTTCGAGTCCTGCTGAAACAAGAAGTTTGAGATTCTCGGCATCATCAGATGTTTGAGAGGTTAGGACAGCTTCAGTTGCACTATCAACTGTTTCTCTCAGTTTGTTCATTGGTTCAGAAAGTGTAGTTTCTTCGTAAGCTCCTAAGATCTTCAAACGTTCGAGCAACGCTTGCAGCTTTCCTAGTGACTCGTTTGCATTTCCAGCAGCATCGTTTTTTAGAGACTTTGTTATTACCCGACCCTGTTGTACTATTGTTTTTAGAACCAGTGTTGAGTTTGGTATTTCTGTGAGGACCCTTGAGAAGACAGGAGCATCGCCATCAAGGCCAACCATCTCAATTTCGCCTCTCTGTATCATAGTCACCAGAGCAGTTTGTACTGTGTGAGGTGAGGTCTGCATAAGCTCTCCAATCTGTACAACTGTTTTGGAACCCATTTTTCCAAGAATGAACATTATTACTCCGCGATTGGCTTCAGTGAGCATGTTCTCTAAGACCAGTTTATGGAAACGTGAATCATCAATACGGCCATCTCGTTTTCCTCGCTTAACTTGAGCTGTTGCTCGCAACCCTGGACCATACCTCGTTTTAGTCCCAAGTTTTTGAAGCTCATCCAGAGCTGTTTCAGGATCTGTTTCAGCCATTATCTTAGTTTCATTGAGAGTTTCGACCAATGTCACTAGTTCAGCCTGTGCAGATTCAGCTTCTGTTTCAGCAGTCTTCTCGAAGTTATCTGTGATTGACTCTATTTCCGAGATTAAGCCAGATATTGTAGAGAGAGTGGTGTTCATGTCAATATCGACACTTGTTTCCAAGGTTTCCCCGACTTTGGTCATACTTTCAAGAGCACTTGTAAGGAGGTTGTTCAATCCCTTCAATGAATCAGACTCAGTTTTTGACAACGCTGCTTCAAGATTAGAGATTGATTTCTTGAGAATACCTCTATCACTAATCTCAGTGACTATTTTGCTTTTCTCAACCGCCTCTAAGAATTTCTCAAAATAGGAGTCAGGAAATGCAAGAATTGCATCAGTCAGAGGCGCTAGCTCGGTCTTAAGATTATCAAGCTCTTCCTTGACCTTACTTAGTGGAATTGCAGATTCCTCTTTGAGGCCGCCAAGAGCCAACACCATGTCTAACATACGTTGTCTCTTGGGTGCAATAGTCTTCTCAGGTGTCGATTGACTCATTCGGGCACCTCCATCCACTTCCCAGCAGTTCCTTCATGCACAGGTGTGGGACCTAACATTTTGGCTCGTTTCACCATTTCGTTGACTGCATTAGTGAAACGCTCAGGCTCAGCACTAAACATCCTGAACATGTCAACTCGCTCACCTTTCCAACCAATCGCCTTCAGAATATCGCGAGCGACATCTACCTGCACCTGAGCAATCTCATTGCCAGTTCCTCCTATATGACATCGGTCTTTCTCACATGCCGCAATCATAACAGTGCTAGCTCCATGTTCTAAGGCCTTGAGAAGGTCTATGATACTTACACGGCCAGCACAGGGAACTGGAATGAGTCGTGTGCTTGCTGGATATTCCATCTTTCTTGTCCCAACAATATCAATTGTAGATACTGAACATTCCTCACAGTAGAAACAGAGTGTGATTGGATAGTCTGGACCTGCACCCTCAAGCGTGGCTTCTATTTCAGACCATAGTTGATCGTTAGATAGGAAGTTGAGCTGGGTCGCACCTGATGGACATAGACTCTGACAAACTCCACAGGAGTGGCAGTTCAAAGTGTCAATTGCAGCCTTGAAGAGAATCTTCTGTTCTTCATCAGCCTCCTCTGCCTCTGTCTGTTCGATCATCAGAGGTACTCCACGAGGACATTGTTGTGCACAGAGACTGCAGCCAATACAGTCATCCACATCCAGTACAGCTCCACGTGCAACAGCTTCAATCTTACCACCCTGCAGTTCGTTATGGATTATGAGCGCACCAGCTTGAGCATCTGTCACAGCTTCAAACACGAACTGGGGACGGGTGACTCCTCCTACTGCAACAACACCACGTCTACGGGTCTCATTCCTCCTCAGTTTACCATAGAGTTCCTTTACATGCCCATCATCTTCAATGGCATAGCCCAATGTTTCTGAAAGCTCTGAAGTTCCATCTGAGGGAAGAATTGCGGAAGAAAGGACCAGTAGGTCCACTGGTGTTTCTAGATACTTGTCAAGTAGAGAGTCATAGATCCGTACATACGTGGTTCCATCTTGCTCCCAAGTCATACTGACTCGACCACGGATATAGTCAACTCCTTTATCACGTGACTCCTTGTATATCATCTCGTTCTCAAATGGTACTCGGATATCCATGTAGACAATCCTTACGTTTGTATCAGGGCTTCTCTCGAGGATTTCTAATGAGTTATCAATTGCGAATGTGCAACACAGTTTGCTGCAGTCCTTCTTGTAGTCTTCAGACCTGCTGCCAACGCACTGGACCATTACGACTTCCTTGACGAGTTTGCCATCAGATGGTCGACTTAATCCACCCTCAGAGAGCATGCACGAGAGCTCGAATTGTGTGATGACGTCCGGATTCTTTCCGTAGCGGTATTCGTCCATAGCTGTAGGTTTGAACTCCTTGAATCCAGTTGCCAAGACTATAGCAGAAGTGTCCAAGGTCTTTTCCTCTTCATCATCCTCTGACGAGTGATGAACTGTGAAATTCCCCATTTCCCCAGTGACATATTTGACCTTAGTTTTGGTCATTATTGTGATTTTGTTATCATTCTGAAGTGCTTCCAATCGACCGCTAAGTATCTCCTTACCTGATTTACCAGTGGGAGCAACAACAGGGAGGCTTTTGACATGTCCTCCTAGTTCATCTGTGAGTTCTAATAGAGCAACCTCATAACCGAGATTAGAGAGGCTGAGTGCTGACTCAATTCCGGCAATCCCTCCACCAATGATAGTGACATGAGTGGCAACCTCCTTTTGTTCTAGTGACCGCTTCATTGATTTGGCAGACCTTGCCAGTGTGCCTCGAATCATATCCACAGATTTCTTGCTTGCTTCATCCACATCATTGTGGACCCAAGCTGAGTGTTCTCTGAGGTTCACATATTGGATTTGAGAATTGTCAACACCTTTTGAGTCAAGATATTGATCAATTCGTGGCTGAATTTTCTGACTGGTGCAGGCAGCAATAACAAGGTGTCCATCACTGGTTTTGAGAAGTTCTGCAATCTTCTCCATACCTTCCTCCTGACAGACAAGATCATGAACAGTCACTGAGGATGTAAGGTCCATCTTCTTGACCTGTGTTTCTAGGAAGTCGAATCCCAACTGAAGCTGTTTACCACAGGTACAGATGAGTACTGCAGATTTTTTGTCATCCATCTATCAGTTTCACTTCCTACTCTGGAGTATCTTAGAAACGGCTGCGCGGGCTTGGGTCACACTCTCAGGAACTTCAGCAGGACCCAAGGCAGTGCCACATGCATAGACATGGTCACCCACCACGACTTCATTCTCTGAAGCTGGATCTGCTATTCCCACAAATCCGCTTGCAGACTTTATTCCAAGTGTTTCAATGAGTTTGTCAGTCCCCTTTGGTGGTTCCAAGGCTGATGAGAGTACAAAGAGGTCCACAGTGAATTTGAGATATTTGTTGAGAAGAGAGTCATAGACAGTTATGTCTAAGGTGTCATCTTTACGAGGTTCAATAAGAGAAACCCTGCCTCGGACAAATTCCACTCCCGAATCTCGAGAATCGCGATAGTATCGTTCATACCTGTCATATGTGCGGATATCCATGTACACGACACTAACATGAACATCATCTCGCTCTTGTGTGAGAATATTGGCATGTTTAAGGGCAAAGATACAGCATATCTTAGAACAATAAGGATAGTAGTTCTCATCCCTGCTTCCAACACACTGGACCATCATCACTCGTTTTGCAGGTTTACCATCAGATGGTTTCACAAGCGCGCCACCTGATTCTCCATTGGGGTCAATTATCTTGGCTAATTCGAGCTGTGTTATGATGTTGGGATATTTTCCATAGTTGTACTCATCCACGTTGACTGGTTGCATCTCATGATACCCAGTTGCAATAATGATATCTGAAACTAGAACTGTTTCTTCAGTGGGTTGTGCACCCAAATTGATTGCCTTTGTTGGACATTCCTCTTCAGCCTGTTTAGCGCCATCGTCCTCTTTTGTGGGATCATAAACCACAGCTTGAGGTTGACACTGAGGTGATAGTAAACGGAACGCTTCTGATTTTTCTAGACAGAGCCCGCACATCGTACATTTCTTTGGATTGACGTACTCTGGGCCCACCCTGAGCTTGACAGTGAACTTACCTGGGGTGCCGGAGATATCATCTACTTCACTGTGCATCCTCAATGCTATATTAGGTTGATCAGTGAGCGCACTCCTATAGAAGCATTTCCTGATTCCAGGACGCCAGCGGTTCCCCTCGAAACAGTAGAAACAATCATCGGTAGGAAATGCCTTGTAAAGGTCTAGAGCATTGCCTCCTACTGTTTCCTGACGTTCTACTAGGATTGTCTTAATCCCTGAATCTGCAAGCTCAACGGCAGCTGTCATACCTGCAACGCCAGCTCCGATGATAAGGACCGGATTGGACACTCTTATTCACCTCACCCGGTCAAATGATCAAGAATGGGAGCTGCTGGGACCCTATTCATGCCTAGGCCTACTTCTTCTTCATCCATTCCCAAGGCCAGACCAAGAATTTGAGGGTACAGGAGTACTGGCAAGTTGTATTCCTCACCGTATGACTCTTTCAGGCCTAGTTGCTGTAGATCAAGCTGGTTACCACAAGCAGGACAGACTACGGTAATGAATTCAGCTCCAGATTCTTTCATTGACTTCAGTTTATCGCGAGCCAATCTAATCCCAAGGTTTTCATCGACGGGTAAGACAGTTGCACCGCAACATTGTTTCCAGATTGGATACTCCACAACTGAAGCTCCAGTAACCCGAATCAGCTCGTCTAGATATTCTGGTTTGAATTCAGTCACGTCAGCGGGACGGAGAACATGACAACCATAGTGGATTGCAATTCCTACCCCATCTAATGGTTTTGTGACTTTTTTCTTGATTTCTTCAATTCCAATGTCAGTATATAGAGCTTCTACAAAATGACGGGGAGTTATTGTGGCTTTGAATTCCAAGCTCTCCTTCTTCAGTATAGCATTCACTTTTTTTCTGTAATCGGTATTATGTTTGAGAAAGTGGTATACATCCTTGAGAGATCCGAAGCACCCATTGCATGGAGTGACGATATCATGACCATTCTTCTCTGCAATCGCTAAGGTTCTTGCATTTACAGTAAGCCACCCTATATAGTCAAAGGCACGAAGGTTAGGACTACCACAGCAGCTGACACCTTCCATGTATTCTAACTGCATGTCAAAAGCTTCTGCGACCTTTATCATGGCTGCTTCATAATTCGGATAGTTTGCAGGTACACTGCAACCCATGTATAAGTTGTACACTGGCACCTTACTCACCACCATCCACAAGCTTGCCGGTCCTAGTTTCCTTCAGGATGTCTTTCACTTCATCGACTGATAGACCGGGTACATCTGGTTCAAGACCCATATCTTCACGCTCCCAATCTGCCGTCACTGTGTAGAGTTGACCCTTCTCAAGCAGTTCTTTACCCAGACTAACGATACTTGGTGGGACCTTACCCTCTTCAGCGGCCAGATTCTTACATTCAAAGAAAATGTCCGTAACTCGTACTTTTTGAGGACAGCGTTCTTGACATTGAAAACAAGTAAGGCAAAGCCAAATCTCATCAGAAGAGAGAACCTCATCACGCATCCCTAGAAGGATCATCCGAATCAATTGGTGTGGTTTGTACTTCCAGATGTTTGCAATGGGACATGCTGCTGTGCATGTTGAACAGGCAAAACAAGCAGAGAGTTCCTTACCATTCGGCATACTATGAATCTCTTCACGAAACTTGGCATCAAGTTTTGACATTTCAATAGGGTCAATCAATGTGGCTGGGGGTCCAGCCGATTCTTCTGTTTCAGCCATGAGTACGCACCACATGAATGTGTAAACGACATCGCTAGTTAGCTGAGCGATTTTGTAGCCCATATTAAAAGTTTGCAGAAGCGACGAATAGTTAGTCTACCCTGGATGGACTTCCAATATTCACTCTGGAAATCCCCTCAGATATATCAGACGAAGAATACCGATTATACACAGGACAATTATGGATACATAGATGATGGGGCCAAGAATACCCCAAGGGGTTGGAGGGTACATCATCCCGCCTACTATTGCCAACGCAATACACACTATGCCAGCCAGATAGAAGAACCATTTCCTGTGCAAAGACATGAATTTTGCAGTGTTTAAGGGGCTCTTAGGACTTTCTGTACTAGGGAGCTTGGACAAGATCACGTATTCTTTCAACTCTAGTCCTCAAGTCCTCGTATGGGTCTAACGAAGTCTGGCGTGTTTCCGTACTTGTTCTGATGAGGTATGCCTTTAGGTCTTCCACATTGCCTTTCATTTTGGTCAGAATCGGACTGCCCTCGTCTAGTAGTTTCAGGGTGTTTGTGAGTGCGATTTGGAATTTGTCGTGTTCTTGGGTAATTTCGTCACGAGTTTGATCTATGAATTCAAGAAGTGATGTGATCTCGACGATTATGTCCTCTTTCTTCATTCGGAGAGGTCCTCCTCTGCAACGATTCGGACAACGGTACCGTCACGTAACCAGGTTCTTGCATTAGCTGCAGGAATCATGGCAATATCCTCTTTCTTGAACGGACCATACGTCCTCTCATCAAGGCCTAGGAAAGCATCACTAATTGGGCGTAAAAAGCGTACAGTTACATACTCAACCGCGTCTGAAACGGATGAAGTCTTGGATTTGTCTGCGCTAGGCTTCTTCTTTGGCTTAGAGCCAGCTAGGGAGTCTTTGACAAACTCGGTATGACCATCAAGAGCTCTTTGTGCTCTATTGTATAGTTCCTCCTCTGCAAGTGTCATATCGCCTCTTGGTCGATGTCCTGAGATGACAGCCTTCAATATCTTCTGTCTTCGGAGGGTCAACAGATCCTCAATCATAAATTCAAGATTGAGCGCTTCTTGCGTCAGCATATCAGCCTGAATTCGTTTTTCAGCATCGGTAGAAGCTAATGATAGACGCACATTAGAGAGATAGGCTATCATTTTGCTTAAACGAAGGTCGCCCAAATCATGGAGACCTTCATTCTCAATTTCATTTTCCCAGGCAGATTTGATATCATCATATCCCAGATCACTCAATGATAGCAACTCCTTTGCATAACACAAATGTCGCGGCAGCTGTTGGTAATTCTACAGCCTCTCCATGATAAGGGCCATAGGTTTCATCACCGATTCTAAATTTCGGGACTCCTGGAGATTTGTATAGGAACTTGACCCTCATTTGTCCATTATTGAAAGCAATGCCATCTCGAAAAGGATCAAAGTCATCGAGCTCATCTCGGGTCAGTTGGTTGACTAAGAACCCAGTCTTGCCATTCAAACTCCCAATTAGACGAATTACTC
>MEHG01000076.1 GCA_001940705.1 Candidatus Thorarchaeota archaeon AB_25 | reverse complement strand
GTTCGTGATGGTGCAATGACTGCTGCCCAAGTTGTGGAAATGATTACCCTAGAAGGTAAGACCCTCTCACAGCTTGTCAGTGAACTTCCTACATATTTCAATACAAAAGTGAAAGTACAAGTTCCTCAAGAAAAGAAGGAATCGCTCCTAGAGGCGCTCCTAGAACTAAGTAAGGACATGAATAGTATAACACTAGATGGTGTGAAGATAATCCATGATGATGGCTGGCTTCTTATCAGACCGTCTGGCACAGAACCTATCTATCGCTGTTTTGCTGAAGGAAAAACGCAAGAAACTGCAGATCGCCTTAGCGAAGAGGGTGTTAAGCTCATCGAACGTGCAAAAGAACTTACCTAATCAAAACCTCTGCATAACAATAGAGGAATATAAGGTACGCCACCGAGTCGTATAAGAATTGAAAACAGGTCATCAGATTGATGCTACTTCATAATGCTTATCTCTAACTATAAGTCATAGTTTCACGTGGAATGCGGTTTTCGCTCTACTGATGAAGTGATTAATTTATGTTCAAAGTAGCTTATGTGAGTAGTTATACACCCAGAGAGTGCGGAATAGCCACTTTCACCGAGGACTTGATTAAGAATATAGATGCGCTCCACGTATTGAAACCTGCATCTATTATTGCTTTGAATGACCCGGGCTCACACTATAACTATGGAAACGAAGTAATGATACAGATTGATGCAGATGACAAGAGATCATATCTCCACGTAGCTGAGCAAATCAACAGTTCAGATATTGATTTGGTAAACGTGCAACATGAGTTTGGGCTATTCGGTGGAGATTGGGGGAATTACCTCTTAAGCTTCCTCAAAAAACTGAACAAACCCTGCATCACAACAATGCACACGACGCTATTTCCCGATGCAAAGGTGTTCAATTCACCAGAAAGCTCTGCAGCCCACAAGAAAGTGGTGAAGGGCATAGGGAAATACAGCTCTGCTATTACAGTCATGACAAAGATGGCGGCTAACATCCTCCAAGAGCACTATGGTGTGGATGCTGCCAAGATTAGAATAATCCCACACGGAACCCCTCCCATACCATTTGTTCCGAGTGACTCCGTAAAAGAAGGCTTAGGTTTAGATGGGCGAACAATCTTGTCTACCTTTGGGCTTTTGAGTCGAGACAAAGGAATTCAAAATGCAATCAAAGCTCTACCCGAAATAGTCAAAGAGTGGCCCGACATACTCTATTTAGTAATTGGGGCGACTCATCCGCAAGTTAGACTGCGTGTGGGCGAGAAATACAGAAAACGCCTAGTGCGTTTGGTAAAGAGATTAAAGTTAGAGAACAATGTCAAGTTCCACAATCGTTTCCTGAGTAAAGAAGAATTAATCCACTACCTACAGGCCACGGATGTATACATTTGCCCCTATGTCAATGTGGATCAACTCTCAAGCGGGACCGTAACTTATGCACTAGGTGCAGGAAGAGCCATTGTTTCCACTCCCTTCTACTATGCTGTAGAAGTTTTAGCTGATGGTCGTGGAGTACTGTGCAAATTCAAAAGCCCTAGTTCTATTTCTGATGGCATTAGACAACTCCTGCAAAATCCTGACCAGAAAGCTCATGTGGAGAAGCTGGCATATGAGTACGGCCAGGAAATGATATGGTCCAGAGTGGCCTCGAAATATGCCTCCTTATTCAAAGAAATGATTCAGTAGCCAAGGGGATGGTTTCAATCAAACTTCCTTCTATAAACTGCAATTGGTTACAAGCTCTGACCGACGACACAGGTATTCTCCAACACGCAAAATCATCGATTGCTGACAGGAGAGAAGGATATACTACTGACGATAATGCTCGTGCTCTCATAGCTGTCCTCAAATATGATAGATTGCGAGGAGAGGAGCAAACCCTAAACCTTGCACGGATCTATCTGAGCTTTCTCCTCCATGTACAAAAAGAAGATGGGCGCGTTCACAACTTCATTGGATATAATCGTGACTTTCTCGATACAGAGGGGTCTGAAGACTCACTCGGTCGGGTTCTCTGGGCCTGTGGCTATTCTCAAGATGCCCCGATTCCTGAAGACTTCAGAATGACAGCGAAAGAGATCTTCGACAAGAGCCTGAATTGGGTGTCGAGGTCTGGTTCGCCTCGGACTCATTCCTTAGCCATCCTAGGCCTTTATCACTATGCCAAGGCATTCCCTCATGATAAGAATCCTCAGCTGACTATGATTCACTTGGCGGATCGACTCTGTGAAGCCTACAGACATGAGTCTACGTCGTCCTGGCAATGGTTTGAATCATGTCTTACCTATGCAAATGCTCGAATTCCTCAGGCACTCTTCAAAGCTTATCAGACAACCGGGAAACAGACTTATCTCCAAATCGCTGAAGAGAGTTTTGAGTTTCTTGTAGCGAATGTCATTATTCAGGACATGTTCCAACCAGTTGGTAATCAATTCTGGCACAAAAAAGGTGAAGAGAAAGCCCTCTACGATCAGCAGCCAATTGAAGCATCATGTATGGTGGAAGCGGCATCCGCAGCATTCCATGCAACTGGAAAGGAGAAATATTCTGAGATTGCATACATTGTTTTTGATTGGTTCATGGGAAAGAACTCAAAGAACGTGATGGTCTATAATCCTGACACTGGCGGCTGCTTTGATGGAATTACTCCTAAAGGTCTCAACAGAAACCAAGGGGCAGAGTCAGGTCTCTCCTATCTCTTAGCCCGCCTTGAGATGGAGACTTTGAGTAAGAAAAAACCATGAAGTTTGCTCGTAGAAACAGAGCTCAACTAAGGAAGAAGTTCGCCTAGGTCAAACTCAGCCCCGCACACGACCGTATCGGCACCACCGTAGTAGACTAACAGCTTGTCATCCAACAGGACGCTCCCACAGCTAAACACGACGTTAGGCACCTTACCAAATCTTTCATACTCCTCAGTTGGTTCCAATATCGGTTTCTCTGAACGATAGAGAATGTTCTCTGGATCATCCTTGTCGATTAATAGAGCACCGAGACGATAGACGTAGTTATAGTCCACCCCATGATAGATGAAAAGCCACCCCTCGCTGACTTCGATGGGGGGTCCTGCGGATCCAATCTTGAGACTGTCCCAACTATTGGGTCTTGGTTGCATCACCGCCTTCATATCACACCACCGTTTCAGGTCGTTCGAATAAGCAATACATAGGTACGGCTCAATACGATGATACATCACATAACGCCCATCTATCTTTTTAGGGAATATCACGGCATTCTTGTTGAGGATACCATTAAAGGGCAGCCATCTCTCTCCCCAGTTCCAGTGGCCTGATACCAAGTCTTCTATAGAAATCTCAGTGATGGAAACCTGGTACGCGTTTATTGGATGACTTCTGTAGGCCGTATAGGTCATCAGACATTTTCCGTCCATAGGCGTGAGTCGCGGGTCCTCACAACCCAGATCCTCATAGGAATCCGCTGGTGCAAAAGCTGGTTCGGGCTGGCGCATGTCGATTGAGTAGCCATCCGAGGAATTCGCATATCCTAACCGTGACACACCATCGTCTCCCATAGCGCGATAAAGGATATGGACTTTATCTCCTGCATAGACGGCAGCAGCATTGAACACTTCTCGGTTCTGCCAGTAATGACCTGCTACTGGTTCAAGGATTGGATTGTTTTTGAACCGCTTCATTAGTTTTCTCTCCTGGTGTTATATCAAAGATTCCTAGCGTTTGATTGGGACCATATCATGGACTTCATTCAAGATCGATCTGAGACTGAGGAGGCCAATAAGATGGCCCTGCTCATCAATAACTGGCAAGTGTCGTATACTATGGGACCTCATGATATTCTTTGCCTGTGCGAATGTAGCTCCCTCTTCCACTGTCCTGATATTAGTCGTCATGACCTCCTTGAGCGGTGTACTCAGGGTAACTTCCGTAGCTACGACTCGGATGGCATCCCGTTCTGTGAATATCCCCTCACACTTCCCCTCCTTATCGATAACAACGATTGAGCCAATATGCTTGTGATAAAGGGTTTGAATCGCCTCTTTGATAGAGGTATCTCCCGAAACAGTCACTACATCTTCAATCATCATACTGTTGATTTTCAATCAGTCATTCCTCTCATCCAGCGCTTGCTAGATAGGGTTATTTAAGATGATGGTCGGGACCAACCTACATTGCATGAGCAGTCCCTATCATCGTAACGTTCTAGCTGAACACTTCCCAAGGGATTTGAAACAGAAATTGGAAACTTGAAACTACATCTGTTTCTCCTGCCTGTACAGCAGATAGTCTGGTCCAATGATCTCCCGAGCCATGACGATAAATCAACAAGTATGGCTTAATGCTGAAGGCGGAGTTGTTAATATCATCTCATTCCCATTCTCCCATCTAGTTAGCACTCTACTATAAAGTACTGTACCCCCCTCAATTGATGGAGAGAAAATGGTTTCTCTATCGTTTCTCAGTTTAACAACAATACTCTCATTCGGTCCAATCTCACACGAATCTGGCTGAACTACACGTAGGTTAAGTGTGACCAGTGGTATTCTTGTGCCATTGAAATAGATGGTCACTCGGGGAACTTCAAAACTAGATATTGTTGAATTTCCCGTATTTGTCACGGTCACAGTAACTACCACGAAAAACGGAGGACCTTCTGGACCAACTATTGGCATGAAATCCTGCCAGTACTCAGCCTTAGCCCAAGCTGTAAGTTCGTCAGTGACGATGATCTCAGGGTCTGCTCCTGGTAGATGTGAAGGGGGTGGGACTTGAAATGATAGATTCACGAATAATCTTGCTACACCTAGACCTAGAACAACACAAACAACAAATACGACAATCCCAAGGACCCTTCTATCTGTCACCAGAATTCATGCTAATCATGATTTCTTTGGATATAAAACCATAGAAAGAGTGAGGAGAGAGGAAGCCCTCTCTCAATCGAATCTAGAATCTACATCTGTTTCTCTTGCCTGTGTGGCTGTCACTCTTGGTTATTGTTCTAAATCAAATGCAATCCGAATTTCTTTGCTCTTCGCTCAACTACTTTGAGTAGTTTTGACGAAACAACAATGTATAGGACTGCATATACTACGAGCATCATCCATTCTAAATGAATGGGCATGATTGGAGTCCAGGTTCCTTGGAAACTATAGTACCTGATTAGATCATATCCCCACGTATGCGGAAGTGCAAATGCAACAGCTTGGAATGGAATGGGCATGGATGTTACCGGGAAATATGCTCCACAAATGAACTCAAAGAAAGTAAAGAGCAATGTTGCAATAGCAGACACCTGTTTCCACATCACACCCATGAGCGCAACTAACACTCCAAATGCGATTAGTCCAATTATGACAGTTATGCACACAATCAAAATCAGAAGTCCCGTGTACAAATTTACTCCACTAAAGAGAATCAGAACGATGAGCATTGGTACAAAGAAGATACTCTTAGAGATTGCTTCTGCGATTGCTGTTCCAATGAAATACGCATAACGGGAGATTGGTGTAGAGAAGAGATATTCCAACGTACCATTATGGAGCTCTTGAATGACAGCATTCAGGGGAGCACTTAATGCAACTGTACTAAACACAATCAATACCAAGCTTGCAAGAAAGAAGATGAAGACATTATTGCCTTCAAGATTGTTTACACCAACTAAGGTCACAGCTCCCGCCATTGCTGCGAATATTGCTACTTGGAGAATAACGCCAAAAGCTTCACCAACCATATTTGCCTTGTAGCGAAAACGTAAGGTCAGCTGCTTCTTTATCGTTTCATTCACAACGATGAGAAACGAAGATCGGTGCAATTGGCGTTCATTGCCCAATTTGATCTCTGTATCTTCAGTTTCAAATAATTCAGAATGTATCAACTAGGCAACCTCCTCTGTAGCAAAGGGTTCCTTCGGATTCCCCATATAGTGAATGAATGCATCCTCTAAAGAGACCCTCCTGTGTTGAATCTCTGATCTTGTGCCTGTCCTCCTAAGGACGTCTAGAATGGATTCCATTCCTGTGTATGTATCGTCAATGCCAAATCCTATCCAAGTATCATCCAAATCAATAGAACGGAGAATGTGCTCCTTTGCAAGAATGGATCTGATAACTGATGGTTCTAGACACACCTTTCTAAGACAGACCATCTCTGGAAATCCTATTGATTCAATCAAATCATCCGGTTTTCCAGTTATGTTAACAATCCCTTCATGCAGGAGTGAAACTCGGTCGCTCAGAAATTCTACTTCCGATAGAATGTGAGAAGTAAGGAAGATTGAACGGCCTCTTTTCGATACATAGTCTTTCAAGTATCCGCGGATATTCCTGGCTGCAAGAGGATCTAAGCCCTTAGTTGGTTCATCAAGGAATAACAAAAGTGGATCATGTAGAAGTGCGCGAATGATTACTGCCGACTGTTTTTGTCCCCCAGATAGGTGACCAAATTGACTGTCAATCTTCTCTTCAAGACCGAATATCTCACTGAGTGAGGCGATACTTTCATTCGCATCAGCTTTGCTTACTCCGCGTGTCTTGGCGAAAAACAGCAGATTCTCTCTGACAGTTAATCGTGCATAGGCTGAACGTTCAGTGTCCTGTCCTACATAACCAATGATTCGCCTAACATCATCCTCAGACTCCTCAAGATCTAAGCCATCTATCTGAACAGTGCCCGAGTCTTTCTTGAGTATCGTGGTCAGAATTTTGATGAATGTTGTCTTTCCAGAGCCATTAGGACCCAGGAGAGAGTGAATCTCTTCTTGTCGCACATCGATACTGGCATCTGAAAGAGCCTGTAGATCGCCATACGACTTCGAAACATTCTGGGCAAGCAGTATTTTGTTCGTCTTCACGGCCACCAACCACTATATTGTCATGATAGTGACAACATATAAATATTGTCATGGTTGTGACAACATATAAATATGACTTGAGTGCATCGTATAACTTGCTGGAGATGGATTGATGCAAAGAAGGAATAGCGGTACTAAATGGGACGAAAAGCTCATGGAACTCATTCAAGAAGCAGGTGTGCTAGATGATGAAGATGCATCAGTATACATAGCTCTTCTGAAGAGTAGGAATCCACTCACTGGAAATCAACTATCAACAATTTTCCCTGATTTGAAACGTACACATATCTATTCTATTCTGAATCGTTTGCAACAAGACGAATTGGTGGAAATTAAAAATCCCGGAAAGCGACCTGCCAAATATGAAGCTCTTGACCCGTTGAGACCGATTGAAACAGCTTTGCGAACCCAGAAAGATCGTCTTCAGGCACTTGAGGCATTGTATCAGTACACCAAGATTGAGGTTGTACCAAGACTCTCCGAAACCGGAATCTTCGGCGGTCGTGTATCCAGTACTTTTGTGATTCCAGATCGAAACGAGTTTCTCAGTGAGATACGCACCCACATTGAAAGAGCCAAAATAAGAGTCATGGGTCACATAAATCAGGATCTCCTTCTAGAAATTAAGAATCCCCTATACGCAACTACCGCAAGAATACGAGACCTGCATCAAGATCAAGGATATCGAATGACCTGGGAATATGCACGAGACCATCATGCACTTACAATTGAAACAGACAACCCAAATACCACATTGGAGAAGGAATATCCATCAAGTTTCACATTCAGCGAAAAATCAATCGAAACAGAGATTCTGATCATTGATAATACAACATACCTGAGTAATCTTGACACGAAAATGGGACTTGCATTGAAGATTGAGGATGAGTCGGTCACTGAAGTATATAGAATGGTAGTCATCAATACATACCTTGAGGCATCATTTGCGTCACAAACATCGAACAGCATAAGCAGCATTGGTAAATTCGTCGGGTCAAATGATATGATTCGTGACACGGTCAAGGACCTCTTGAAAAAGGGCTGGCTAATATCAAAAGAAAATACAGACGCATTGGGACACGAAACTGGTATTATCTCACCTACTCCCGGTCTGGGCCTTTTCCGATTAGGCGGCATAATATACTATCCCGCTGAAAATGATGATGCCACGGAAATCCTGATTCGCCAATTTGAGCAATTTGCAAATCAATCCGATTATTTTGTAAAAAGCTTGCATAGACAGTTTGATGTTACGAGAAGAACAAAGACAAAGAAGTTCGGAAATTACAATGCTCAGGTCTTGGAAATCACTGTGAAGATAAGGGATGAATGGAAGCCTGTCCTCCAAGATTTACCTGAGGCAATGTTATCACCAAAAGGTCTTACAGGTCCGGCTCTAGTCGGACTGAATCTTGACAGCAAGGGAGCATTTCTTGTCTGGGGATTAAATCCTGAGAATGTAAGCCATATTATGGAAACACTACTTGAAACCAAAGAGTGAGGGAGAGAGGAAAACCCTCTCTCGAATTGCAAATTGAAACTACATCTGTTTCTCTTGTCTGTATGGCAAGTACTCAGGTCCAAATATCTCACGTGCCATGACAAACCTTCTGCCCTTTGACAGATTCTGTGAGAGAGTATTTCAGATGTTGAAGACAAATCCTGCAGCGCACTGCAAACTAGTTTTAGGAAACACACTAAGAATGCGTTTCTTGAGCCGTGTGCAGTGGCATGGGACTATCATTCCTACACCTCTAAGAATCTCTAGCTTGTCAAAGCCATGAAAACCGCCAACAACACCATAAATCGTTCCAAATCTTCTAGCTATGTTCATTATCGTATCTAACCCTGGGTGGCTACAGCCAGTGACTATGACTATTCCCTTGGATGTATGCACTATCAGAGACTGCTCACCTATTCTGCCAATCTCTCCCGTTGAAATGATTCCCTCTTCAATCTCAGTCGTATCGCTGACCTCCACCATCTCCACATTCCTGAATCTCGAGAGTTTCCTCTTAAGAGGTGTGAAGAATGATGCTGGAACAAATACTCGGACATCACCAAGTTGCCTAACAATCTCAATGCCACCTGTGTGATCCCCATGGGCATGAGAGAGCACTACTGCCTCTATCTCTTGGAGATTAATTTTCATTTTCTGCATATTGTATTGGAGGGTGCTAACATCCGCTCCAGTATCAAATAACACATTCTCTCCAATAAGACAAGAGAATCCCCAACCACTCTTGAAACCTGGTCTTGCCTCGTTATCATACACTATTGTGAATCCCGTTTCAGGTCACACCAGTATTTTCACTGTACTTTCACCATATAAAAGGCAATTACTCCGGTCCGAAAATTTCACGTGCCATGGCGATCTTAGACTTAATCATGAGTTTGAAAAGAACCATTCTGAAGTCAAGGTAACTGCGAACGAACATAATCAATGAGTTCGGAATGGTTTCCGAAAGAGCTCTCATAGTACACATCTGGTTGTGTTCGAAATTCTTCACTGGAGTGACCTGTTTGATCAAGGCCTAATGCAGATGACAGTGTGATGACCATCTTACTGTTTGGAAGACAGAAGTAAGTCGGGAACTCCATTATTCCATCTCCACCACTGGTTGTACCATAGATGGTAGCAAACCCAGTCTGTTTACAGAAACAGGTAAAACCTTCAGAGGCAGAATAGACAACATTGTCTATGAGTAGAGAGATCTCCCCATTGAAGTTCACCTCGTATGTAGGAGTGAAGGTGTGTTTGTAGTTGTAGACCAGAAATTCATTTCCCATTGCTTCAGGAGGAAGATATCCGAACAGCGATTTTGACGCAAGATCAGTGATACCAACTGCTGTTCGATATGCATCACTGTATTCGTTAGTTCTGTATGCCAGAAATGCCTGAAAGATTTCCGTATCCTTAATCAAGGGTCTGACAATCGGATGTATCCATGAGGCATAGTTACCTCCTTGGTTTCCTCTTATGTCTATGATAAGATGGTCATAGTCCTCGACTAGTTGCAGAAAGTTCACGATTGTTTCGCGGTGTGAGTCAATCGTGCTCCAGAGAAAGGTGCTCATGTAGAGATATGCTGTGCTCTCCGCCTCCCAGGTCTGCGTCAGGTAGATGTTTCCTGGATAATCATAAGGAGCACCCGAGTAGTCTGATGAGATTTCAAATACCATCTGGACCTCCTGACCTACAGAGTTGCAAACTGTGAAGGCTGCATAAGATCCAAAGTCTCTTGGAGATATTCTCCACAGATAGTACTTGTTTCTGTGATAGTCCCAGTCAACGTAGTCCTTCTCAAAACACCCTAACACTGCGTCATCAATGGGTTCTCCATTGACCGCCACAACTCTCAGATTTTCACCATGGTCGTCCCATGGACCCGAGTTTGTTATTACATACTCTCCCTTTTCATAGACAATTAGAGCATTAAATGAGATATAGTCCCTCCTGAGTCTACTCTCAGAGTACGCTGACGACCAGTTTAGATGAGCACCCAACACCTCATCCGAAAACACATCGCCGATTGGAGAGGGCATCCCTTCTAAATCGCTCTGATACCATGAGTAGTATTGGGGGTTGATGATGTAGGTATGCCTGTTCTGGAGCGCACACACAGCATCGAGGAAGACATCGAGTATTTCGGATTTATTAGTGGCACCCGTAATTCGTTGTTGATATCCCGCTTTCAGATCAAGCCAGTTGTAGCCATGTGTTCGGTTTTTCACCCAGAGGTAGGGATAATTTCCTTCTATGAAATCATAGAATGCTTCGAAATCCTCTAACCAACTTGCATTGTTAGGTGCATTGTCGGGATCTACCCCCTCGTTCAAGATGGACCAAGTTACAAGAGTGGTTGCTACAATCACAGAACAGGCAACGAGTACAGCAAATGCCTTTTTCCTCATATGCAAAACGAACCGCCTATTCTGAGAGTGTGCGTCTTCTATTATAGGTGTGATTACAATAGCAATGGGTTGCAAAAAGTGAAAAAGAAGTGAGGAGAGAGGAAGACCCTCTCTCTTTCGAAAGCTGAAACTACATCTGTTTCTCTTGCCTGTACGGTAGATACTCAGGACCAAATATCTCACGAGCCATGACGAATTGATGTTTCAGCATTTTTTGACATAGACTATCAGTACAATCAACACCAATGCTGTGAAGCCAGCCCCTAGTATTACCAGAGTGGGATTGAAGGCATCCCCTGTTGGAACTGTCACTTCAGTCCAAGTATCTGAATCGTGGTCACATGCCCATATTTCAGAATTGAATGCATTGTTCTCATGCATTAATTGTACTCCAAACATGATGGTCTGACTTGCTGTGTCTGCATAGACCATTGAATGACCTGGAACGGTAGTTGGATTCATCTCCGTCCATATGTTTTCATCATGGTTGGGAAACCAATTGCAAAATTAATTGAAGGAGGAGATATTACATCTATCGCAGCTTGTTTACTTCCATAAACATGACCCAGTATCTTTCGTTTCTGAATGCCAAGATTGGCGGGTCTATCTTGATAATATCAACCCCGAGCTTTTCCCTACCCTTGAACAGCTTCCTTACCTTCTGCTTACATGGTTTGCAATAGGGCACTCCGTCCAATTCGAGCCTAGTACTACCCTCGAGTCTAAATATTTTCTCCTTCTCCTCTGCTGGACCGCAGCATAAACAACACCGACCAGGCCACAGGATGGATGTCTGATAAAGTATCGCTGTGTATGTAAGTTCCGGAGAAACGTAGAGCCCTTCCGATTGTGGTTCCAGAGTTTTTCTGGTAAGGGGATCACTTGTACCTTTGAAGGCGAGGATTTTCCCTTTGTCACATGCCAGGAAGAGCATATCATTGGAAATCACTGGAGGTGATTTGAGTTTGTCATCCATTTGGAGCCCCACGCGCATCATGAATTTAGAAATATTAATTCCGAATAACGTCTTTCCGCCTAAATCTGACATAAAGGCAAAGTCGTTTCCCACTGCTGGCATACTAATGTTACCCCCAATTACCCGGAATGTTAAATCCCAGCTGGGATCACCTTTCCATATCTTATTGACATCAAACTTGTATACCATCTCGTCAAGATATTCTATTTTTTTAACT
>MEHG01000075.1 GCA_001940705.1 Candidatus Thorarchaeota archaeon AB_25 | reverse complement strand
ATCTTCATCCCCTATATCTTTCTAATGAGATACTCAAGTTCAGGAAACAAACATGGATTCATTGATCGGGAAGAAGAGTGTGAAGGTGCTGATGGATGGACCAAATCATATTGGCTAGGTTTGATCCTCATGGGTCTACGAGGTATGTCCTTTAGAACCACATCATTACTCATGCCCCTCTACCTTGTGGAAACATATCCTGTTGATTTGATTTGGGCGGGTTACCTAACAACCATCATGCTCACTGCCGGGCTTGTTGGAGAAATGTTAGCGAGTTGGTTGTCAGACAAATTAAACAGACGTGTACCATTTCTTGTGGTTTCAACTGGGCTAGCAACCCCTGCATTGCTTCTACTGAACTACTCATTGAGTGAAGGCGCCCTTATCGCTACGCTGATTGTAGTTGGTTTCTTCTTTTACCTAGGAGTACCAGCTAACACAGCTTACTTGACAGAAGTGAGTCCAAGAGCGAATAGGGGTCTTGCCTTTGGTTTATTGTTTTCTATCGGGGCGATTCCAGGAGCAATTTCACCAATCATATTCGGGTTCATAGGTGACTCCTATGGACTTCCTGCATCAATTCTGTTCCTTGTGGTGACGACTACTCTTGCTACAATAGTATCTCTATTCATGAGAGATGCAAATTCTACAAAGCCAACCAATGAGTCAAAGCTCTATGAAGATTCCACCGCTCCTATTGAGTAGCACGTTTGTTCACCTTCAGGCAATCTGATATACTCAAAAGTTTGGAGAATATCTGATGTTTGACTACCATATCCACCCCAATTACTCAATAGATGCAGAGGGAGAAGTAGAGGACTTCTGCAAAGCCGCACTTAAGGCGGGACTCAAAGAGATTGCTTTCACAACCCACTTGGATACTGACAGAGTCGCTGAGGACTGTTTCGTTAATGTGAAGGGAAAAAGGGTGGACATCGCGTCAAGCGTCTGGTTTGAAGACTATGAATCAACAATTCGAGCCGCGGGAGACCAGTACAAAGACCGAGGACTTCAGGTCTTGCTTGGTGTAGAAGTGGATTGTTTCCCAGGAGTCCTAGAAGCACTCCCAGAAGGTTTTTTCTCAACAGAGTTTGACTTCATCATAGGTTCAGTGCATCTGATTGATCATATAGCAATCTCCGCGAATGGGAGAGCTGAGGAGGCATTCAGGAAGTATTCACTTGATGAGCTGGGAAAGAAGTATTACTCGATTCTTCTCGATTCAATCGATCTAGAGATTTTCGATGTGTTAGCGCACATCGACCTCTATCGGCGATATGGAGAGGGTTTCTATGGCGATGCCATCCATGACCTGTGGAAACCTCATTTGAAAGAGCTTTCGAAAAAGATGCGATCTAAGAGAGTGGGTTTCGAGGTAAACACATCATCATTGAGGAGGGGAATGCAGCAACCTATGCCTGAGGAACGTATCATACGCGCCTTGAATGATGAAGGCATCAAAACGGTTACTGTTGGATCTGATGCGCACATGCCAAGCGACATAGGAAAAGGTATCGAGGTGGCACTCGAAATGATTAGAAACTCAGGTTTTGAGGGACCATCCTCATATCGAAAACGGAAGTCGACTGTTGTTCCATGGTCTGAGTTCAATACAGAGAAACAGAAATAAACCAGTTAGAGTCCTAATTTTTCAGGTGATGTTTTGAAAAATGGTCTTTCTGTAGCTCTAGCCCTCATTGGAGGGTTCTTACTATTCCAGGTGAGCTGGGTTGGAAGCATTGGCTTCATTGCTGATATCGCGGCATATGCAGCATCGTCCTTCCCAGCAATAGCTGAAATTGTTACATTGATTCTGACAATTCTACTCTATATTGCTGCGCTGGGTGGTATAGCAGTAATAATTGGTGGAATACTGATTGCAATGGACCGAATTGGTACTGGCAAGTTTGTGATTGGCCTAGGAGCTGGTCTGGGTCTCTTTGGACTCATCATCATGCTAGTGGAGGCATATCTGGCGGGTGGTGTTGCAGCACTTACTGAGATTCTTACTTTAATATCCCAGTCAATCGCCTGGATTGGCGTAATCATGTCTATTGTGGCTCGAAGCAGAGCAAAGTCGGAATAGGTCCACTACGGAATCCTTATTCACTCTGCATGGTCAAGAAGCTCGGTTACATTGACCGAGAACAGCACCGGTAGGCTACACGAGGCATTAAACCTCTTGGAAGAAGGATTGGTTAAGAAAGCAATAGAGGTCCTAAGAGGTTTAGTTGAAGAAAGACCGGACCTCATCGAGGGTTGGTACAATCTTGGTTATGCCCTGACTGAGGCGGAAGAGTATGAGGAAGCAGTCAAGGCATATGACGAGGCACTAGCGATAGACAACTTCATTTTCGAGATCTGGTTCAACAAAGGTGCAGCTCTCTATGCTATGAGTGACTTTGAGGCTGCGCGAGATTGTTACGAAGAGGCTCTTGAAATCAATCCTGATGATGCTGAGGCATGGAACAATATTGGAAACTGTCACTCACGACTTACGGACGGAGAGGCAGCAATAGAGGCATATACGCGTGCTGTGGCACTCAAACCGGACTATGCTGAAGCATTCTATAACAAGGCAAATGCACATTTCATAGAAGAGCAAGATGAGAAAGCCATCACTTATGCGGAGCTTGCAGTAGAGCTGAATCCAGAACTCAGCAAGATGGTGAGTCAATGGATCAATGTCTCTAGGAACCGATTGGCATCAAGAAAGGAAGATGCCGAGCATAAGAGAAGACAGCTTGAAAAAAGCGGCTCTGAATAAATTTGATCCCTTTGGAGTACAGATTGATTGATTCGCCACACCTAAAAGGAGTCCTAATACCATCCACCTCATGATGCCTCAATATCCAGATGAAGAGGAAGGCATGAGGATGTTACCTCCCAAAATTGTTAGTATTGCTATCGTGGTCATTTTCGTGGGAGCTGTCGTTCTTTCCTGGCTTGGTGGAATGGGATTCATTCCAGTCAATCCCATGATGACGTTGGGATTGTCAATCATGCTTATTGTAATCCTTGTATGCTGTAGTGCAATCTCGATGATTGCAACATACTCTCGGAAGATACCAGAGTACGGTGATATGGAGATTCGATACGAAGAGGCAAAATCACACTATGACAATGAAGAGTATGAGGCCGCTCTTGAAATATTCAGGGAGTTGGCAGGTCCAAGACTGAATCACAAGAGAGCAGTATATTATGGCGCACGCTGCTATGAGGCACAGGATGATTGGGAGAACATGAAGATATTCTGTAAAGCATATCTTGAGTTAAAACCCAAGGACAAAGAGGTCTGGGAGATGCTCAATCGAGCTCACAAGAAACTCTTCGAGTATGAGGAGGCACAAGAAGCTTTAGACAGGGCAAGTCGCCTCTGATGGTTCTCTAGGTCTACTTAACGATTTTATTTCGTAAATACCCAATTTTCTCGATGTACAACTCGACTTTGTCTCCAGCCTTCAAGAACTCTGGAGGATCACGTACAAACCCAACACCAGAAGGAGTGCCAGTGGCAATCACATCACCTGGTTCGAGGGTGAAGGATTTTGATAGGTATGACACGACATTTGGAACCTTGAATATCATTTCAGATGTAGAAGAAGCCTGTTTAATCACTCCGTTCACCTTTGTGTGCATCTTTAGTTTCGATGCAGCACCCAGTTCATCTTGTGTGACAATACACGGACCCATTGGACAGAACCCATCAAGTGATTTACCACGAACCCACTGTCCATCACCCATCTGTAGGTCTCTGGCTGAGATATCATTAATGATTGTATATCCTGCAACATAATCTAGTGCCTTTTTCTCACTTACATTTCTGCAGGTCTTCCCAATGACGACACCCAGCTCTACCTCCCAGTCAAGTTTGCTAGACACCTCTGGCATCGGAATGGGGTCATCCGGACCAATCACACTGGAGGGGAACTTAGCAAAGACAACTGGATGTTCAGGGATGTCAGAGCCTGTTTCTACAACATGGTCTAAGTAGTTCTTACCTAACGCCACAATCTTCCCGGGACGGGACAATGGTGCATCGAGAGTCACAGACTTCAACGGATGGGTCATAAGTCGTTCACCCTCTGGGGTCTTCAGGTAACGTGCAACAATCTGACGTACAACATCAATTCCTGATACCCATTGAAGCAGGTCCATCATTGTTGCAGGAAAACTATGACCTCGGACGTGGTATTTTCTTCCAAAGTGTGAAGCTGCATCTGGGATATCAAGAATTCCAGATTCTAGTTCAACACCAATTGAAGGCACACCCATCCTTGAGTATGTGACAAGTCGCATGTTGTTTTCATAACAACCATCTCATTTATCCGTACTGGTGCAGAGTTCGGTTGCGGTGAAATGTTTGGCTGAAGAACGTTCTTTGGATGAACTTCCAGATCAGGTGTTTGTTGCCCTTGGAAGAAGAGGGATGGAACCCTTAGTACTGAAAGAGTGCACCTATGAATGCGATGGACAAGAGATTATTCTCATTGAACCTCCGAAGAATGAAGAGATTTCAGGCAAAGGAACCCTAGAAATTGATGAAGATTGGTTGGTTGAGTGTACAAAGTGCAAACGCCAGTTCACAATACGGTGCAGAGTTCGCTATCTGGATGGCGAAAGAATAGATACAAGAGTAAATCTGATAGATGATGAGGGGAAAGACCTTGGCTGGTTAGGGAGTTACTAGGTGATTTAGAGTGGGTCGGACCTACAAGATTGCAGTGTTGCCAGGAGATGGCATAGGAAGAGAGGTCATTCCAGAAGCTAGAAGAGTAATGGTTGAAGCGTTTGGTACTTCAGAGCTCATAGACTTGGAGTTCCATGAGTTTGAGTGTGGAGGAGAGTACTTTCTCAAGACAGGAAACGAATGGTCTGAAGAGGCTGAGGTTTTCACAAAAACTGAGGCAGATGCCATCTTGCTCGGGGGTATTGGTGCAAAAGGACCAGATGGAAACACGGTTAGACGTCCTGATGGTAACCTAGCAGGCTATAGTGTCGTAATTGGCCTCCGACAGGAACTAGACCTCTATGCAAACGTTAGGCCAGTGAAATTATACGAGGGAGTCCCCACACCTCTGGCTGGTAAAGGGCCAAGTGACATCGACATGGTCATTGTTCGTGAAAACACAGAGGGTCTCTACTATCCGGCTCGTGGCAGGTTCTCAGAACCAGACCGAAATTTCGCTTACGATTTGAGGATGATTACTGCCAAAGCTTCTGAGAGAATTGCTAGATTCGCGTATGATCTGGCCAAAGACAGAAATGGGGCCCCTGTTGACAAAGTGAAACGTGTGACATGTGTCGATAAAAGTAACCTACTAGCAGGTTGTCAGCTCTTCAGAGAGATCTTCGATAAGATTGGTGAGAAGTACAAGGGAGTCACAAAGGACTACGCGTACGTTGATGCCTGGACACTATTAGTCGTTAGAAAACCAGAGTACTATGATGTTGTTGTAGCACCAAATGCCTTCGGCGATATAATCAGTGACTTGGGAGGCGCTCTGGTGGGAGGTCTCGGTATGATCCCATCGGGAAACATTGGCGATAAGCATGCAGTGTTTGAACCGGTGCATGGGTCAGCACCAGACATTGCAGGCACAGGACAAGCAAATCCAATCGCTGCATTACTTTCAACAGCAATGATGCTTGAATGGCTAGGTAAGAAGTTTGAAGACAAGGGTCCAGTAAAGACCGCTGGGCGGATCAGAGGCGCTATCGAAGAGGTTCTACGTGAGGGAAAGATTAGAACCCAAGACCTCTGCCTTGGAGAGTGGGCGGGAGTAAAACCCTCGATGACTCAACAGGTGACTGATGAGATAATTCGAAAGATGAAGGGGTGAACACATGGGGCAGACCATAGCTGAAAAGATTCTAGCAAGCCATACAAATGATGGTAGGGCCAGTGCTGGAGAGATTGTTGAGGCCAGAGTTGACCTATTGATGGTCCATGAAGTTCTCGGGTCCAGAATCCTACCAATCCTAGACGAGATGGGCTTCAAGAAAGTTTGGAACCCGAACAGAGTACTTGTTGTTAACGACCACTGGGCACCGGCATCTGACATCAATAGTGCGGAGATACACAGGAGAAACCGGAATTTTGTGAAGGAGCAGGGAATCACTAATTTCTGTGATGTAGACTGTGGCATATCCCATCAGATTCTTCCAGAGATGGGACTAGTTGTTCCAGGCGCTACAATCATCGGGAGCGATTCTCATTCAACAACCTATGGAGCATTCAATGCGTTCTCAACAGGACTCGCAGCTACTGATTCAGCCCTTATCCTTGCTACTGGAGAGTGTTGGTTCAGAGTTCCTGAGTCACTGAAGATTAAGATCACTGGTGATCTACAGGAACGGGTAATGAGCAAGGACCTGATATTGAATATAATCAATGAGCTTGGTCCAGAAGGTGCCAACTATCAGTCCATGGAGTTTCATGGTTCGACCATCGATGCAATGAGTGTTGGTGAGCGAATGACCATGTGCAACATGGCTGTAGAGGCTGGAGCTAAGTGTGCACCTATGCACATCAACCAAGATGTCAAGTTCTGGATGGAAGACCACGCACGAAAAAAGAAATGGAAAGAGGTCGCTAGTGACGTTGATGCAGAGTATGTCGATGAACTGCACTTCAATCTCGAGAAAGAGTCTTTGGAACCAACCGTCGCGCCTCCCGATCTCCCTACAAATGGAAAACCTGTCGCTGAGGTCGAGGGAGTCCCAATTGATCAGGCATTCATTGGCTCATGCACTAATGGCCGAATCGGTGACCTGATCATGGCTGCAGAGATTCTCAAGGGTAAGAAAGTACATGATGGCGTTCGGCTCATAATCACCCCAGCTAGTAAGGCAACGTATATGGAAGCTCTGGACCGGGGCATCATCAAGATTCTAATGGAAGCCGGAGGGATTGTTACCAACTCAACATGCGGCGCCTGTGTGGGAGGGCATCTAGGAGTTCTTGGAGCAGGAGAGGTGTGCATATCAAGCTCAAATCGTAATTTCAGGGGGAGAATGGGGCACCAGGATTCCAGAATCTACCTCGCTTCACCTGCAACAATAGCAGCTAGTGCATTGAAGGGAGTTATCACTGACCCTAGGAGCGTGTGATCTATGGGGAAAAAATTGAGTAACATCACTGGTCGTGCATGGGTCTTTGCAAATCACATCAATACGGACCAGATCATTCAGGGGCAATACCTCACACTCCTCGATTACAATGAGATGGCAAAGCATACCTTTGAAGTGCCAAGGCCTGTGTTTACATCGAAGGTGAAGAAGAATGACATTGTCATTGCTGGTAGCAATTTCGGGGGAGGATCATCACGCGAAGAGGCACCAAAGGTTCTCATGCACAGTGGCATCGGTTGCGTAGTGGCTGAATCATTTGCCCGAATCTTCTACAGAAATTCGTTCAACATAGGACTCCCACTTCTAATAATCTCGAATGCTTCCAAGCTTGTGAAAGATGGTGAGACAGTAACTGTCAATTTATTGGATGGAACCCTCACTATCAAGGATAAGGGAGATGTCATACACGGGAAGCCCTTGCCTGAAAGAATGCTGGAGATACTCAAGGCTGGTGGAGCTGTTCCTTGGTATAAGAAAAATCGTTGAATCTGTGTTTCCTCACTGGAAAACACTAAAAGGCATCAATTTGATGGACACAACAGACACCTTCTGAGAGGTCAACTGATGAATGTAATTATCTTTCTTCTGATAAGCTTGATACTTCATGCGATACCAATCCCATTCAGACAAGAAATGTTGAGGCCAAATAGACTGATCAAATGGCTTCCATTCCGACTCATTTGGGGAACTGCTGCATGGGCTATCATCTGTTTGCTATTGGTTTCCACCCTACCTTGGGCGGTTGTAACTTTGATACTGAGTCTTGGTGCCTTGCTAGTGGTTTCAAGCGGATTTCGTGGAGGTCCGATTGAGCAAGTACTCGAAGGCATGAGAGTCCCACTCACTTGCATTGGAATGCTTATCGTCATACTCATACCAACGTTTTCTGGAGTCATCAGTTGGACTGCAGACGTGGGCAATGCAGAGTTCTTCGATTCTCAGATAATTGAGACCGATGACCCTCTGTTCAACAGCAGTATCCCAGATAACAGGGTGAGATTGGTCACTGAGGAGTTTGCCAAATACGTAGCAGGTCAACACCTATCACCTTTCGGATCCAACGTTTATGTAGCTGCGGCGCATATAACAACGAGTCCAAACGGGACACTGGTCTGGGTATGTACGATAGTATCGACGAATGTACTGGCTGAAAACTTCGTGAAAGGGTTCATTGTTGTTGATGCAAATGACCCACAGTCAGTCACACCAACTGTCATCTCAGAGACCACGATTCCCGTGGCAGAGGGATTGTTCTGGGACAGGAACATTCAGTTTGGAAACTACTTGAATGACATGACCTCTAGCTATCAGTATGCATATCCAACTTGGGATCCTTCTGGCTCGCTAGTTTATGTTCAGACACGGACACCGCTCGGTTTCGACTTTGTAGAACGAGCTACTGGTCCAATTGTATATGCAGAGAATGGCTCAATCTTCAGATACTCCTCTATCGCAGAGACCCCAGATTGGGTAACTCAGGCATATGGTGAGGAATACCTTGAACGCCAAATCTCAAGATGGGGCGGATATCGTCGTGGAGAGGGATTCGACCTCTTTGCAGGCGGTCTGTTGTGGTTCATTCCACCTTCGAATGACAGATTGGAAATTCATGAAGACACTCGGTACATCATCAATCCTGATACAGACCGGGTCGAGGCATTCATTGCAGTACATCCGGTGACTGCCACTCGAACTTTGGCAGGTGTGTTCAGAGCAACAAAGGATGCCGTCTACTACCATGATCTTAGTGATGAAGGGTACGTCAGCGGTGATGCTGCAGCTGCCAACGTAGTTGCGGACATTGGGGCTCCCGCAAGTGGCGTATACTATGGAGCAATGCCTCTGCTCTATCCAGTTGTCATCAATTCAACATTGACCAAGTGGACATGGTACGCTCCAATCTACTGGGCAGATTTCTACTATGATTCGGATACAGAGGAGTATACCGCCACAAACATGCGTCTTCATGCTTTGGGAATGGTGGATGCTTCAAACATAGATCGCTTTGTTTGGATACCACTGGGAGGTACAATCTCTGGGGAAGAGCTTGTGTATTCGGCTCGTTCAGCATATGTGGAACTCTTCGGCGGCACCCTTGAACCTGAACTATCAGACACATTCAGCCTGACTGCCTCTGTTGTTAACAAGACATCATACGTTGATAGCGGAGATACTCATATTGTGCTCAAGACTGACAATGCCACGTATCCATTCATCGAGGGAGCACGTGACTGGATGAATTTGACAGACTGGTACACGTTGTTGAATGACATCGGTGTGAATGATAGCTTCACAGCTACAATCCAGATGGTTGGCGAGATGTATAGAATTATCGCGATAGTAAAGATTTAGACATTGGGAGGGGCTATGCCCCTTCCACCTATTGTTTACCCTGCATTCGTTCTCGCATTGCGGCGTACTTGCCTTTGATAAGACCCCATACTTTCTCTCGCCGGGTCTGGTAGAGAAGAGCATTCGTATGGATAGGACACTGGTTTCCTAGAGAGCACTGGTCTTCAAACCCACCATAATCGTGTAATATGTCGACAAGGGTTGACTTTAGTAACTTATCTTCAAAGGCATTCATTAAATCAGAGGTGACATAGGACCAATCAACAGTAAGGAACTGCTCGGCCGCCAATATTCCAGATACACCTTCGAAGATACTCTCAGCGACTTCGGGCATATCTTCTCCAAGTCCTACAACAATCGAATGACCACTTGGAGTTGTTTTGGAGAAACGCATTTGCGTCGGCCCCATTTTCACTGCATCAAGACTAAGTTCCGAAGAGAGGGTAAGTGGCAGAGTCTGAAGAGCAGTTAGGAAACCAGCCAAAAGCTCAGGGTTTTTGAATGCAGTCTTGCAGAATGCACCATAGCATTTGCTATAGATTGGAAGCCCAGATTCTGTATAGACCATCAAATACTCAAGAACAACCATAAGGGATTCCTCATCATCCATGATTTAGTGTCCAGTTGACAAAGGTAATGATGATGAAATAGTTTGTGACTTAACAGAAAGAGAAAGTGTGAGAAGAGTAACATCCTCTCAGCATTCACTTCACTACCCTGGAAAGAATTCCTTGAATACCTCTCGCTGAATCAGGAAGCGGAGAATTTCTGCAGTTCCACCTCCAATCGTCATCAGTCGAGCATCCCTAAGGAATCGCTGAACAGGATAGTCTGTTGTATAACCCATACCACCCAGTACCTGTAGTGCATCATTTGTGATTTGGATGGCAGCTTCAGTTGTATAGAGTTTTGCAATAGCAGCCGCCTTGGTTATCTTTTCACCACGGTCATACATACGTGCTGCAGTGAGTGTTAGAGCACGGCCAGCCTCAAGTTTCATTGCCATGTCAGCGATTTTGAAGCTCACTCCCTCAAATGCACGGATAGGTCTTCCAAATTGATGACGTTCTGTTGCATATTTGACAGCAATCTCGTATGGAGTTCTACCATAGCCAATTGCTTCACCTGCTATAGCTGTTCGTTCGCTATCCAACTCATCCATCAAGATACGAAAACCTTCACCAGGTTTTCCGAGTAGCATATCACCAGGCACACGGACATCTTCTAATTTCAGCCAGGATACTCTTGCTGATTTCATGCCAAGAAGGTCATGATCCTGTACAACACTAAATCCATCCGTTTTTGTATCTATTAAAAACGCAGACATCCCATTTTTTGATTTCACACCAGGATCTGTAATGGCAAAGGCGCACATGTAGTCGGCCTGACTCCCATTTGTGATGAACCTCTTCTCACCATTGAGAATCCAGTCGTCCCCCTCTTTGACAGCTTGTGTCGTCATTCCAGCTGTGTCACTACCCACGTCAGGCTCGGTTATCCCAATACAACCAATCTTATCACCAGCTACTACTGGTTCCAAGTACTTCTTCCTCTGTTCAGCAGTACCAAAACGAGCGACAGGCATCCCATAGAGTGTGGTTGATGCCATTCGAGCCATGTCGAGACCTGCATTGACCGCGGAGATTTCTTCAGCGACAATAATCTCATATGAGAGACCCCGCTCAGTCCCACCAACAGATTTGTCATGGTGGACACCCATGTAACCAGCCTTTCCAATTTTGCTCAGAAGCTCTCTGGGATAAGGACCCTTGTCTAACTCATCCGCGATTGGTGCAATCTCTTTCGCACAGAACTCCTGCACTTCTTTTCTAAAGGCTATTTCATCATCAGTCCAAAGTGCATTTGTAAGATAGTCAACCATTGTTGAAACCTAGGCTTGTTAGAAGAAAACGTGCTTAAATCCATAGCTGCCGATGCACAATGTCCCTAGGTGATGACCCGATAACAAAATCGTCCTTCAGTGTCAAGTTCAATCTCTACTGAATCGCCAATATTGACCTGTCTTCCTGCATGCTCGCTGGTAAGGCATAGGATCAAGGCACCTTGTTCAAGTTCAACAAGCGCCATCGGCAAAGGGGCTTTGAAGCCTTCAGGAGGCATCTGAAGAGTTGTGTAGCTCTGAACAGTCCCCACGGGAGGTAACTCTATCTGTTCCATCGGACCAGCTTTTTTTCCACAGTATGGACAGGTTTCTCTTGGAGGAACTACTACCCTGTTGCACATTTTGCATTTTGAGCTGGAAATTGTCTGCTCCGACATGACATCTTAATCCTACTCTTACTTCATGAAAAGGTTTCGTAAACATCAAGGAGCCCATGAATTCGGGCTCTTTAGTGTAACTAGACTACTCCTCAATATCCTTGAAGGACTCGACTAGGCTTATCAGTTCCTTTTTTGTGAGTCGCTTGAGCTCCTTAGGTGAGGTTGTTTCCCTGATATCAGCGGGGATGAGCTCAAGGAGCTCTCTCTTTGTCAACTTTGACAGATCCACTGGAGCTTCAGGTTCGATGAACTCCTCTGGAATGGTATCATAATCCACAACCTCAGGTTCCACTTCCGGTTCAATCACGGGTTCTTCGATGATTTCAGGGATCTCAGATGGTTCATCAATTTCAAGCTCTGGCTCAACCTCAGGTTCGATGACAACTTCTTCAGC
>MEHG01000074.1 GCA_001940705.1 Candidatus Thorarchaeota archaeon AB_25 | reverse complement strand
CTGATGAAAAAAGCTTCCATTCATGCCTGTAGATAGGGATGCATCCGAGTTTCAATGAGGACACGGTCTGGCATACCATAGGGACCCATGGTTTCCACATTGAAGGAGGAGCATGTCGCTGCGAAAAGACCAGCTCTTGTCACGTTTGTAGTCCTCAGATACTCGAGTAGGAAACCAATGGCATATGTATCCCCGCACCCTGTTGAGTCCACTTGGGCGTCTGCCAAGACAAGAGGGATGTCCACTTGTGAGTTCCGAGTATAGATTGTTGATCCTCTATAGTCGCGTGTTACTATCACAATCCTAGGACCAAGATCCAGAATATGAGAAACAGCCGACAGTTCAGATTCATCCATATTGATGATTCGCAATTCAGAGTCATGAAGCTTGACAACATCGACCATTCCAAGAATCTCATTACTCTCAGGCCATTTCTGGGGAGACACAAGACCGTCTTCAGAAATACTCCGCAAATAACCTTGCACATCCAGTGAAGTTAATGCCCCCTCCTCATGTGCCACATCATAGCATGCCTTGTCAATCTCGTTGCTTGATAGAGGAGAGAAATGGATTATACTTGCTTCAGAATGCGCATTCGTGAAGTCGGAGGGCATGATTGAAGGTGCAAGCGCCTCAACCCTTTGTATTCGTTCACCATCTGCATTATATTCATTGATGAACCGAGTTGTTTGTGCTCCTTCATAGTGTAGTCCTGACAGGTTTAGACCTGAAGAGATCAAACTGATCTTGTAATTTTCATCAAAATCCAATCCGACTTTGGATACAATGCCAGCTCCAAAAGCACCAATTGATGGAGCTAGCATCGCATAAGCCGTACTACCACCAAGCACCTCCCTTCTAGTTTCAGGTGTGATTATCAGGTCCCTGCTGAGGTGTCCGACTACAACGATCTCCATTCTTATACCGATGGCACACTCTGCGGCCCAGTCCTATAACTTCTATGCTTCGAGTATGACAGAAGGCAACGGTTTTAATCTCTCATACCTTCTCGGTATGTTGGGTGTGAAATCTTGGCTCAAGTCTTAGTGAAGTTCTTTGCCACCATCAGGGAAGTTACAGGAGTAAAGAGTATAGAACTTGAGGTAGGAAACATTAGAGAGCTCCTTAAGCTACTGGTGCAGACTTATGGAAACAAGTTCAAAGACACCGTTCTTGATAATGACACTGGAGAACTCAAGCAATTCTTCTCGTGTATGATCAATGGTAAACGTATCGAGCTGCTCGAAGGATATGATACAGTTCTAAAGGACAATGATGCTGTAGCCCTATTTCCACCAGTTGGAGGGGGATGAATGAGCAGCACCCTCACGTCAACCTTCAGAAAACAAACGCGAGGGCCTGTTGACCTTGTTGTAAAAAACGCGAAACTTCTCCTTGAGTCTGGAATTGTTCGGGGCGGCATAGGCGTCATAGATGGGATGATTGCTGTCATTGCAGGTGATGAACATCTACCTGAAGCGGGTACAGTCATTGATGCAGATGGTAACATCCTGATGCCGGGACTGATTGACGCTCACGCACACATTCATGATCCTACGATGTTGGAACATGAAACCTTCACCACTGGTTCAAAGGCGGCAGTTGCTGGGGGGGTCACTACATTCGTTGACATGCCCCTTACAAATCAAGTTGACACAATCAAAGCTGTGGAGGATAAGATTGCTCAAGGAGAAGAGATGAGCGTTACTGACTTCACCTTCTATGCAGGGATGATGAACACAGAGAATCAGGTAGCAATTCCACTTCTTGTGGAAAAGGGTGTAGCAGCCTTCAAGGCATTTACTTGTGAGCCCTATCAGACGAACAGTGGTGTCATTGTGAAGTGTCTGAGTGCTATATCTGAGGTTGGAGGTCTTCTCACAGTTCATGCTGAGGACCAAGGCATATTGGACGAGTTTGGCAGTGAGATGGAGGACGAGTGGGATGCCCCTATCAGTCACTCACTTGCAAGACCAAACATAGCAGAGCAACTAGCGATACGACAGAGTATCGATATCGCAGCACAGACTGGAGGACACCTCCATATCGCTCATGTTACAACTAGGGAAGGTGTGCAAGAGGTAGAGAAAGGTAAACTACGAGGCGTGATGGTAACAACAGAGGTTTGTCCTCATCATCTTGTGTTCTGTCGTGACGAGATGAATCGCCTAGGTTCAAAGAGTAAGATGAATCCGCCCTTAAGAGCCAGAGAGGACAGGGCAGCACTCTGGTCTGCTTTGCTTCGTGGTGCTATTGATACTGTCGTGAGTGATCATGCACCTTGTCCAATTGAGAAGAAGGAGGCAGGTTCAGAGGACATTCGAGAGGCGTGGTCCGGCGTCGATGGTGTACAGATGATTCTCAGGGTACTCTTGTCGGAGGGTATTAACAAGGCACGATTGTCATACTCAAAGCTCTTGCGGGTATGTTCTCGAAATCCAGCACGAATATTTGGCCTTTACCCTAAGAAAGGGGTCCTCCGCATTGGGGCGGACGCTGACTTTGTGATAATTGATCAGAATAAGGAGGAGAAGATCACAGCGGATATGATGGAGTCGAAGTGTGGATGGACGCTCTATGAGGGAATGACAATGAAGGGAGTGCCCGTCATGACCTTTGTCAGAGGCACACAGGCATTCAATGAGGGGAAAGTGACAGTAAAACCAGGTTATGGAAATTTCCAAGCCATGGGTAGTGGAGATAGACTTACCGGAGATTGAACCTTGACAGAACTCAAGTTTGTATTTGGTGACCCGCGAGTTTGCTCGGGGTGCATGACATGTTCAAACACATGCAGCATGTTCTACTACAAAGTGATAAGCCCTGCACGTGCACGAAACCGAGTATTGAGAATTGAGCCAGCGCTGGACTTTCCACTCTTCTGTAGAAATTGTGAAGATGCACCTTGTATAGCAGCCTGTCCTGAACAGGCATTGATGCGTACATCGAAGGGTATTGTGATTGTCAATAACAAAAAGTGTGTAGGTCATGGTGAGTGTGTCAAGGCATGTCCCTACTTTGCAATCCACATCCATCCTGACACTGGTAAGGCCTTCAAGTGTATCCAGTGTGGTCAGTGTGTAGAACGTTGTCCAGCTGATGCAATATTCATGACGACTGAGACTGAGCTCGCTGAGAAAGACAAGGATGGGAGCATGCGGGAGTTTTACGAGAAGCATAGGAATGAGATCTACGATAAGGAGGAGGATTCACTTTGATACACGGAGTAGGCGGCCACATCCTCTGGGTGGACCTGACAAAGGGGTCCATTGAGAAACGACCCTTGGATGAAGAGATGATCAAGGAATATCTCCTGGGTGCCGGTTATCTTTCAAGAGTTCTCTTTGACCATATCCCAAAGGGAATCGACCCTCTCAGTGAGAAGAATGTCCTTGGAATGGCAACAGGACTTCTTACCGGGTCCATGTTCCCTCAAGCCTCGAGGCATGTCATCGCAGGCCTATCCCCGCTTACGGAAGTCTGGGGAGAGAGTCATGCAGCAGGTTTCTGGGGAGCTGAATTGAAGTTTGCAGGTTATGATGCCATTGTCTTCACAGGAGCGTCGAAGAGTCCAGTCTATCTCAATATCAGAGATGAAGACGTTCAACTCATAGATGCGGAGGCTACAGGAGTATGGGGGAAGGATGTCTTTGAGACTGACGATATCCTCAAGGCAAAGCATGGAAAGAGAATCAGAACTCTATCAATCGGACAGGCGGGCGAGAATCGCGTAAGATTTGCAGCGATCATGAATGACCGAGACCGTGCATCAGCACGTTCTGGATTGGGAGCAGTCATGGGAGCAAAGAAACTGAAGGCCGTATCGGTGAGAGGAACCGGAAAACTCACTGTTGCAGACCCTAAGAACTACCTGAAACAGATAGATGTGTTCCATAAGCGAATGATGGCAAATCCATTCACGCCAGGTCGAATCAAGTACGGCACCACTAGTCTGGTTGAACTGATGCAGCACATTGGTCGGCTACCAAGCTATAACATGAAACAAGGTGTCTTCGATGGTTTCGAGAAGATAAGTGGCGATGCCATCAACGAGAAATATCTCGTGAAAGCAAGGGCAGACTTCTCGTGTCTGCAACGCTGTGGTCGTTACACAGCTGTGAGAACAGGACCATACGCATTCGAGGGTGGGGCACCAGAGTTCGAAACCCAGTCATCCATGGGTTCAAGGTGTGGTAATGACAATCTGGAGTCGGTGCTCTTTGGTCATCATCTTGCAAATCAATATGGCATGGACACTATTTCACTGGGGGCTACAATCTCATGGGCAATGGAGGCCTGGGATGAGGGCCTTCTGACCGCCGAGGATACAGGCGGCATTGATCTCAGTTGGGGAAACCATGAAACCATAGTGAACCTGACCCGAATGATTGCCCTGAGGGAGGGCTTTGGTGACGTACTCGCAGAGGGTAGCGCAAGGGCTGCTCAGAAAATTGGCCGGGGAACTGAGAAGTTCGTCATGACCGTGAAGAAACAGGAAATAGCAGGGCAAGAGCCACGAGCCCAGAAGTCCATGGGCCTTGCAGCAGTCACAGCAGCCCGTGGAGCAGACCACCTCTATTCATTCCCAGTTCTTGATGAAGCTGGCTTTGATGATGATATCAGAGAGCGGTTTGGTGAAGAGTACCTGCCTGAGATGGCAGACCGTCTTAATCCAAAGTATAAGGGAATCATGGTCAAGGAGTGTGAGGACTTCATGGTCATGGTGGAGAGTGTGGGTCTGTGCAAATATGGAACTCAGATCCCACCAGAGTTCTTCTACGATGATGTTGCTCTTGCTCTAAAGATCCATAACGGTCTTGACCTTACTGGAAAAGACCTACAGATCATTGGCGAGCGCATTGTCAATCTCAACAGGTTGTTCAATGCCCGGCTTGGAATCACAAGAAAGGACGACTGTCTGCCAGACAGACTCACAAAAGTGAAGGCACCTCTGGGACCATCAGCAGGCGAAGTTGTAGAGATTGATATGATGCTTGATGAGTACTACACCACGCGTGGCTGGGACCTTAAGACGGGGCTGCCATTGAAAGAAACTCTGAAACGACTTGGTCTTGCCAAAGATGCCTAGTCGAAGACAATCTACTCACAGGTCGCACAGACATTGGTAATCGTGTCTTTCACACCATCAACCTTGCGAAGATCATTGACGACGAAAGAACTCAATGCTTCAGGGGTCTTGAAGACACACTTAATCAGAAGGTCATATGCACCATAAATCAGATAGGCTTCCTCTACCTCTTCCAGATTGCGAACCTCATCCAAGATTGCTCGCGACTTTGTCGACTCGACTTTGGCCATTATGAAGGCGATAATCACTTCTATTCCACCATTAGTTCTTGTGTCCTTGTTCTATCTTCTTTCCCCACCATAAAACTGTTGCTAGAAATTTAGATTTGCCATCATCTATTCAGTTTGAAGAGGAGTTCTTTGTTATCCGAAGCAGGAAGCTTAATAGCAGGGAATCTTCGACGCCGACTTGTCCGAGGTGGCTCCGTGCATGTCTAACATCACTCCCAAATCAACAGGCGTTCTGAAGCCCAAGGATAGGCCCAAGAAGAAAAGCCAGTTTGAGCCACGTATTCTTGCGTTCTGTTGTAACTGGTGCTCGTATGCTGGAGCAGATCTAGCAGGTACTAGCAGGATGCAGATGCCACCCAATGTGCGGATTATCCGGGTGAACTGTACGGGAAGGATAGACATCACGTTCATTCTGGATGCTCTGTATCAGGGAGCTGACGGTGTTCTGATCTCGGGCTGTCATCCCGGGGACTGCCACTACACCAGCGGGAACCTGAAGATGGAAACTCGCTTTGCACTTTTGAAGAGCCTACTTGAGGAGGCAGGAATCGAACCTGAACGAGTGCACCTCCAATGGGCCAGTGCGGCGGAGGGTGACGTATTCACTGAAGGTGTCACAGAGATGGTAGAACGCGTCAAAAAGATAGGACCGAACCCAGCAAGGAAGGGAGACTAGACCAATGGTAAAGACTAAGCGTATAGCACTCACACAGTTGACCTCATGTTGGGGCTGTGACCAAGCACTAGTGGATCTTCATCTGAAACTGCTTGATGTCCTACCAGCACTTGATATTGTCTACTGGCCAGCCGTTGTTGATTACAAACTTCATGATTTAGAAGCAATGCCAAAGAACTCAATCCATATTGGACTTGTAGAGGGCAGTTGCAGAACAAAGGAAGACCTACACCTTCTGAAAGTTATGCGGGAGAAGAGTAAGATACTCGTTGCCTGGGGCTCATGTTCAGCCTATGGTGGCGTACAGGGTCTTGGTAACCAATGGGACCTACAGGAGCTCCTCGATAGAAAGTTCCTGAAGGCAGACACAGTCACGGATGGCAGAATTCCAGATGAGAACTTGCCTGGATTCACTCAGAGTATCATACCAAACCCGGACATTGTCCCTGTAGATCTTGTCCTACCGGGCTGTCCTCCGACAAGCGAGAACACACTTGAGGCGCTCGTAACACTCTTGGAGAACAAACCCTATGACCTCCCTGACAAGACTGTATGTGACCAGTGCCCAATGGAACGGGAAGAGAAGCGCATCACGCAGTTCCGGCGGACTTACGAGGGAAAGATTGACCCAACAAAATGCCTACTCGACCAGGGATATCTATGTCTAGGATTCGCAACCATTGGTCTCTGTGGTGCTCAATGTCCAACAGTTGCCACACCCTGCAAAGGATGCTTTGGACCACCACCTACAGTGAAGGACCATGGTGCTAAGATCATCTCTGCACTGGGAGCCATTGCTGATATGACGCCAGAAGAACTCAAGGCTGCATTCCCGGATCCGATAGGCTCATTCTATTTCACAGACTATGCTTCATCCTATCTATCCAAGATTCGGGATCAGATGAGGAGGGAAGAGAAATGACTGACAGCGAGAAGACCATCCGAATTGTACCAGTGACCAGACTTGAGGGTCATGGAGAGCTCACAATCAAGCTGACCAAGGCAGGAAAGGTCAAGGATGTGCAGTTCAATGTGTCATCCACACGTTTCTTTGAGAAGTTCCTTGAAGGAAAATTCGCGGAGGAGGCTGTTAGAATTGCTCCAAGAATATGTGGAATCTGTCCAGAACCTCATCATCTTGCCGCTACAAAGGCAGTGGAAGCAGCATGGGACATCACCCCACCATCTGCAGCAACCAAGCTAAGACGTTTACTGATCAATGCAAAGCAATACAGCAGTCATGCATTGCACTTCTTCGCTCTTGCAGCTCCGGACTTTCTTGCAGGTCCCTTTGGAGACCCTGCCAACCGAAATGTTGTGGCGATAATCAAGGCTCTTCCGGATATAGGTAAGATGGCTCTGAAGGTCATGCAGTTTGGTCAAGACCTAGCTGCCGCTGTAGGAGGAAAGGCCATTCATCCAGTCACATCAATTCCCGGGGGAATGATGAACCCGTTCTCTGAAGAGAAACGTGACGAGTTCCTGAAGCGTGTAATCGAGGCTAAAGAGATGACCCTCGAGACCCTCACCCTTGCAAAGAAGGTGGTTCAGGACTACTGGGACCCAATCACTAAACTCGCAGTTGTTTCAACCTATTATCTCGGGCTGCACAACAAGGGAGACCTAGAGATCTATGATGGAAACCTCCGCGTCATGGACCCGGAGGGCAAGATTGTGGCTGACTTCAACCCCAAAGACTATCGCAAGCACTATGGTGAACATGTTCCGGCACACAGCTATGCCACTCATATCTATTACAAGCCTGTTGGCTATCCGGAGGGAATCTGGAGGGCTAACTCATTGGCAAGGGTCAATGTTGCAGACAAGATGGCAACCCCAATAGCACAGGAAGCACTTCAGGAGATGCGAGATGCGTTTGGGCGTCCAATCCATGCAACCTTTGCTTACCATTGGGCAAGAATCATAGAACTGGTACAGGCAATAGAGGAGATGGAGATTCTCCTAAACGACCCAGAGATAGTGAGCACGGATGTGAAGTTGTCAGATGTTGAACCAAAGAAGGGCGAAGGTGTCGGGTGTGTTGAGGCACCAAGAGGCACTCTGATCCACAACTATTGGACCGATGAGAAGGGAATCATCACCAAGGTGAATATGGTCGTGGCTACAAACAACAACATTGCAGGTATCGAGAAGAGTCTCATGGAGGCTGCCAAGCAGGTGTTTGAACAGAAGGCTCATGAGAGTCTAGACTTGCCAGACCCAATGATCAAGTAGTTCCATTGAACTTGAGCTTGCATATGGTTCCGATTACGCTGATGTCTTCAATATTATCTGACACAACGAGATTGATGCCGCACAGGGATGCAATACCTCGGATGAGAAGAACACCAAGACCAACTAAGGTCCGTAACCATTCTATATCGGATACAAGATGAAATAATCCGACAGACCTATCTCATGGTTTCTCCTTCATTAATGAAGAGTTGATTCAATGAATCTCAAGAAACTAGTGGATGAAAAACACTTCCCACTCTGGGGGGTGGTAGCTTCTATAGTTGGTCTTGTCTTCATCCTGACACCACAGCTATTCTATGTGGGATCTGAAGGTGAACCCTATTCCATGTTCAACCATGCAGTATCTGAACTAGGAGAATTAGGTGTGTCTGAGCTAGCATGGATGTTCAATATTGGAATGTTCTTGGCGGGTATTCTATTCATACCCTTCATGATTGGACTGGGACTCTACATTGACAACATCGTCAGTAAGCTTACATCAGTGGTCGGAGTCTATTCAGCAGTATCTATAGTCCTCGTTGGGTTATACCCAATGAACTACATGTACGAGCATTCGATTGCTGCAATCTCATTCTTCCTGAGTGGGATGGTCATGACCTTGCTTTGGGCCATCGCGATTCTTGTACAAAAAGAAGTCAGAGTCCACAAAGCTCTATCACTAGGTGGGTTCATCAATATGACAATATTCGCACTCTTCCTCTACGGACCCTTTGGCGGGTTTGGTGGACCAAGACCTGAGTTTTCGATGAGAATTACTCTTGAATGGGCGATTTATTGGGCAATAGTCGGATACCTTTTGATCCTCTCACTCTACGTATGGAGAAAGGAAAAGAATGTAGAGAGTTCGCAATAGGACTGTCTCACTCTAAGAATAACGAAACTCGACCGGGCAAAGCAAATCGCGCTTTGTTCTGTGGGTCATATTCAGGTTTGTCAGAACTATAGATGACAACCTCGACACCCAACTCTGATTTCAAGTGACTGACTGAGTCATTCAGTGCAGCCATCTCGCTCTTGGAGCTGGAGGAATGTGCCCACAGACCATTCTCCTTTGCGATACGATCGACTATGCCCTTGACCTGCTTACCATGCTTTCTGAAGTCCTCATTGGACATCAGGTGCTTCATGATGTCACCAACAATGATAGGCAGGTTCGCTTCACGAATGCTGTTCATTGCCTTGAACATCCATTCTGGAGCAACATAGATGTGAACCTTCTTGGGTTTCTTCCCCTTCATTAGCTTCATGATCTCCCGGGTGTCGCGGATTGTGGACTCGACAACCTCGTTTGCGGTTTCCACTTCTCGATCAATGAGTTTCTTGTCAGGCTTGGGCCAGTTCGCGATTGAGATGTATCCATCATGACCCATCTTAGACCAGACCTCCTCACACATATGTGGCATTAGGGGTGCTGCTAAGCGGACCCAGATGTCACAGACGTAGGCCATGGTGGCATCCCGTTCTTCTTTGGGAATACCTGGTCGTTTCAGATACTGATTCACAGTGCGAATCATTTCTGATGTCGTCATGATTGCATAGTCGCGCAGTCGAAAACTTTCAATCATATTCGTGCAGGTTTCCACCATGGTGTTCACACGCGAAACAATCCATTTTGTCGCTATGCTGGAGTTATTCTTCTTGGTGTAAATCTTGGGGGTCTTCTTTGAATACTTGTACATGATATCTTTGAACTGTCTTGTACGACCAATCATGGCCATCACATCACGCTCATGCCACTCCATTAGGGAACCTGGCTCAGCTGCAGCCATTGCATAGACCCTGAAAACGTCCGCGCTGTACTTCTTTGGAATTTCTACTAAAGGGATTACACTCCCTTTGCTCTTGCTCATCTTCCCACCCGCCATGACCAGATACTCACTAATGCTAATACGCTTGATCCAATATTTTTCAGGAAAGATTGCAACATGGTGAAAGAGTGCAAAGCTCAAGTGATTCGGGATATGAGATGGATTAGAATGACGTTGATCGTTGGGATACCAGTAGCGGAATTCACTCTGTATAGTCTTCAATAAAGCAGGCTCGATTCCAGTTGCTTTACTGACTTTTGTTGGAGTCCCATCACCTAGAAAGACGTACTCAAAGAACTCAGGTGTCAACTGTTCAGGTTTTAATTTGTTATTTCTGATATGATGTGAAATGGTGTAGTAAGCCATGTATATTGTTGAATCTGACAAAGATTCAATGATCCATTCGGGGTCAAAAGGTAGTTTCGTTCCAATTCCACGTCTGCGTGCACAGGGACGCTGGGTCAACCAGTCAAAGGTATTTTCGAAAAGGATTCTATATGTGTCAGGAACTATTTCCATTGATGCCAATGCGGCTCTTGTTTCATCCTTCCATCCCGGACTTGTATAGTCCAAGAACCACTGACCAGCGAAAACGCCAACTTGAACATTGGTTCCACATTTACAGATTACAGGTTTTTGATCAGGCTCGTAGAATACATCAATTCTATTTATGGACCTCATCCATGCAACGACATCTTCCTTCACGTCCTTGATCATTCGACCAGAGAACTGCTCACAGTTATCCTTCATCACTCCATCGTAGAATTCAGCCTTGTAGATTTCTTGAGTTGCATCCTCTAGTTTATCATCCTCATGCTGAGATTTGATATCTCGATTCTCTACGGCATCTTTTGCAGGAAACTCACTATAACCCTTCATATCAATCATGCCGATAATCTCAATGCCCTGCACCTCAGATGCTGAGATGTTGTATTTCTCTAATCCAGAAGGATCATCCCACAGGTCTCTCAGTGCAATGTAATCAAATGGCGCATGCCCGGGTACTGAATACACAACTCCAGTAGCATTGTTCACATCAACAAATTCCGCAGGCAAGATTAAGATATCATGACCATCATGAATTGCTTTGAATTTCTTCCCAATGATCTTTGAGCCAGGGAAGGTCTCTAGAACTTCAACAGCCTTTGACTGTAATTTCAGCTTCTCTATTGATGCTCTCGAAACAATCCATTTTTCTCCATCAACGATAGCCCAAACATACTTCTCAGTTGGATGTATCCACATGTTGGTGACACCAAAGATAGTTTCAGGACGTAATGTTGCGGCCACCAAGAATCCATCCTCAAAAGGCCACTTGATTGCAGTAAACTCCTTTATTTTAGCAGTGGCACCCTCAAGTAAATCGTCCTCACCAACTGGGTTTCCATCGTTTGGACAATATAACAGTGGATAGTTACCCTGTTTGATATATCCCTTATCCATGAATTTCTGATACTGCCATTCGACAAACTTGTTGTATTCCTTGTCACCTGTTGTAAACTCTCTTCGCCAATCAATACTGTACCCTAATGCATCGAAGTCACGGGATAGCACCTTTGCAAAGAAGGATGCAGTGACCCAAGGGTCTGTGAACTTAGCCAGTTGAGCATCTACTTCTTCTTCAGTATCAAAATAGAGACGTAAGTCACGTTTGTACTGCTCAATAGCAACAGGATCACCAGCTAGTACCCTGTCAACCATTCCCTGGATTGGAGTCCCGGTCATGTGCGATGCCATTGGATACAACACGTTGTATCCTTGCATTCGCTTGTAACGTGCGATGACATCACCGATTGTGTAGGTCCGACCATGACCTATGTGTAAAGCACCATTCACGTAAGGATAAGGTACTGTCAAGAAGAACTTCTTTCGTTTCGGATCAGGATCGGACTCGAAGACTCTGTCTTTTTTCCACCTTTTTTGCCATTTCTTCTCAATCGTCACGAACTCACTCATATCCAGTAACCTCTCTTGATGCTGAAGTGTTGGATGATTCCAAGATGGTGTCCTCTATAAAGGACTCGCAAAAGGAGCGTATGTTAGTTATCGAGAACGCAATCCATCCTGATTCACTCTATCCATCAAAGAAGTAGGGGCGCCCTTATTAGAGCTATGGTCAGCTGGGATTGACCTAGAAGATGAGAGAATAGATAAGGTGT